>CAMCEP010000055.1 GCA_945873675.1 Asaia bogorensis | reverse complement strand
GGGCAGACCAGGATTTCAAGCAGCTTCGGGTCAAGCGCGCCGCCTTTTGGTTGCGGTTCCGTCATTCGGTTATTCCCTTCCTCAACTCAGGCTGCCGGGGTTCGGCATATTCGCTGCCGCCCCCATGCGCAGCAGCGCGACCAGCATCTCGGCGCGTTCTGACCCTTCAGCCGCTTCCAACAGCGCCTGTTTTTCCGGTGGATCAAAGGGGCAGACCATGGCGAGCATGGTCACCAGCAGCGCATCGGGCGTTTGTTCCACCGCGTCCCAATTCGCCTCAATCCCGCGCGCCTGGAAATAGGGGCGCAGCGCCCCCAACAATGCCGGGCGATCAAGCAGCGGCGGTTCGGCTTCCAGAAGATCAGTGACAAAATCAGCATAATCGGCGCGCACGCGGCGATAACCGCCCGGCGCCAAGGGCAATTCTTCCAAAATCCTGAAGCGTGTCACGCCAATCAACGTAATCAACAACCGCCCATCATCGGTTTCGCTGAAGGATGAAATGCGCCCAAGGCAGCCGATGCGATAAAGGCCCGGCCCCGACTTACCGCGCGCATCCGGCTGCACCATGCCAAAAAGCCGCCCCTGGCCCAACGCATCCTGCGTCATCGCCAGATAGCGCGGCTCAAAAATATTGAGCGGCAGGCGCCCGCGCGGCAGCAGCAGCGCACCGGTCAGGGGGAAGACCGCGATCTCAGAAGGCAGATCGGCTAAACGCGGACTAAAGGCTTGCATGTTGCGTGGTGCCGCCGGGCTTACCGGAACAGCACGGAAGAAAGCTTGCGCCGCCCAGCGACACTCGCCGCATCACCAAAGCCCCAGGCTTCGAAGAATTTCAGCAATTGCTTACGCGCGGCTTCCTCATTCCAGGCGCGGTCACGCTTGATGGCTTCAATCAGCGCATCCACCGCACCGGCGCGGTCATCCATGGCGTTCAGCGCAACGGCCAGATCAATCCGCGCCGCGTGGTCATTGGGGTCAGCCGCGAGGCGCGATTCAAACTCCGCAAGCTTCGCCCGCGCTTCGCGCCCTTCGGCGGCCAATTCCAGGGCGCTGCGGATGGAAGCGATTTCAGCATGGGCGCGGAGCTTTTCCGGCACGCTTTCAATTACCTGCAAAGCCTGGTCTTCCTCACCAAGCGTCATCAGGCAGCGGGCCACGCCGGCCAACGCATCCGCATTTTCCGGTTCCTGCTGCGCCAGCGCGCCGAACATTTGCAGCGCCGTGGTGGCATCGCCTTCTTCCAGGGCGGCCTTGGCTTCGCCCAGCAGGTCCGCCGTCGGCATTTGCCCGCCTGCCTGCTTGAGCAAGCCTTCAATGAAGCGCTTCACTTCCGATTCCGGCAGTGCGCCCTGGAACAGATCCAGGATCTGCCCCTTCCAGAAGGCAACCACCGTGGGTACGGATTGCAGCGGCAGGCCCATTTGCACCAGCTGCTGCACAAGGCCGCGGTTCTTATCAATATCAATCTTCACGAGCCGAACGCGCCCTTCGGCGGCATTCACCACTTTTTCCAGCGCGGGGGTCAGCTGCTTGCAGGGGCCGCACCAGGTGGCCCAGAAATCCACCAGCACCGGCACGTCATTGGATGCCTGCACCACATCCTGCATGAAGGTGGTTTGGTCCCCATCCTTAATAGCGCCGCTGGCGGCGGCGTTCTGGGGCGGGCGATTCGGGTCGAAGATCACTTCCATAACGGCACTTCCTGGATTTGTTGGCGCATAGATGCGCCCTATTGCGCCAGAAGCAAGTCACCCCAGCCCGTATCAGGTGCCATCAAGCTCCAATAGCCGGGTTTCATGGCCAAGCCCGGCCAGGAAGCCGAGCAAATCCTGGGGCGCCAGGCCGGTAGAGGCGGTATTGACCAAGGGATGCACCCAAATTCGCGGATGGCGCATCAGCCCCGCATCCATGACAAAGCGAATGCGGCTGGGCGGGGCATTCACCAGACCAAAGGGCGTCACGGAACCGGGCGTCAGGCCCAGAATCGCCATCAATTCCTCGGCACTGCCCATGGAGACCTTCCCCGCTTCCGCCATGCGGGCGAGCGCATTGATGGAGACTTGGCGGGATTCCTCAAGGGTCGCCAGCAAAAATGGGCCATCACCCTTGGCCGGGCGCAGGAACAGGTTCTTGGTATGGCCGCCCGGCAAAGTGCCACGTAAATCCTGGCTTTCGGCAACGGTGAAGACCGCCGGGTGATGGCGTGTCTCGGCAGCAATGCCTGCGGCTTGCAGCCGAGCCAGCACTCCTTCGGGGGTTTCGGGCATCAGGCCTCCGGACAAGGGGTGGCATTTATCGGGGGTGGCAAACCGCCAAGGCGGCCGCAGCCCAATATCACCCACAGGTGATCCGCGTCACCACGCCGTTTTCAATCAGTACCGAGGCGCGATCTATCCGGTAATCCCGCGTCATCGGCGTATTCGGCCCACCCATGCGGACGGTGCTGATCCCCGGCATGGCTTGTAGGGCAGCGCGCACTTCCTCGGGCGCTTTGCCGAGCAAGGCAGGGAAGCGGGCCTGATGCTGCGCGCAGCCTTCAAGCGCCGGAGCCTGCGCCGGCGCAACTTCCGCGCATGCGATGGTCAGAAAGCCAACCGTCAAGGCAAGGGGGCGGAGCTTCCAGGTCATGCGATTTTCCTTCTGTCGCGTCCGCGCCGATTTGGACGCACATCGATATTAAAGAATCACGTGATGGCGAAACTACGGCCGGAATAACATTGCCAAGGCTTTTGTCCCCATGGGCGGGGCAGTTAGGGCTTGTCCGGTTTATATTCGTTCACCGGACAAGCACTAAACCTTTAGTTGGTCGCATGTCCCTTTGGGCCATGTGATCCAGCGGCAAGCGCCACGCCGCTAGCCCCCTGCCCCTTCAATCACATTGCCAAAACGCTCCCAGCTTTGCCCGTTCCAGCGCTGCAGCTGCATTTGCCGGATGACGTTGTAATTATCGGGCTGGGTTTGCACCTTGATCCCCGGAAGCAGGGTCGCGACATCCATGGGCTTAATGTTGCGCGCCTGGTTCATGACATTCTCGCGGCTGAAATCATTGCCGCATTGGCGCAGCACCTGGATCATGGTGGCGCCAACCCCGTAGCCATAGGTATAGTTATTGTCGCCCAAATCGCCATCCGGCACATAGCGGCGCATGAAGGCGCGCCATTCATTCATGCCTGCATCCTGCGCCCAGGCAGGATCGGATTGGTCCTTGCGGTAATCGGAGGTGATAAGTCCAACACCCTTTTCCACCCCCGCCGGCTGCATCACCACGCCAACCGAAACGGACACATTGGTCATGAACATCATCGGCCGCCAGCCAATATCATGCACGCGGCGAATGGCCTGGGCGGCAAAGCGCGGCACCACGCCGCAAATCAGTACATCAGCGCCAGTGGCCTGAAGCTGCACGATCTGGCTATCAATCGTGGGATCCGTCGCTTCATTGGTGGCGGTGACCACCATGGAACGGAAGCGATCCTTCAGCACATCCTGCACGCCATGCAGGTAATCGCGCCCGAAATCATCATTCTGATAGAGCAGCGCGATCTTCGCATTGGGCCGCTGTTCCAGCACGTATTTGGTATAGATCTGCGCTTCCACGCGGTAGCTGGGCTGCCAGCCAATGGTCCAGGGGAATTCGCGCGGATTGGCCCATTTATCGGCGCCCGTTGCCAGGAACAGATGCGGCACGCTGCGCTGATTGACGTAGCGATGCACCGCGCTGTTGGTGGGCGTGCCAAGCTGATTGAACAGGAAGGCTACGCGGTCCCGTTCCACCAGACGGCGGGTTTGTTCCAGCGTGCGCGGCGGCTGATAGGCATCATCATAGACAGTGAATTTAACCCGCCTTCCGCCAACGCCGCCTTCATCATTCAGGCGCTTGAACATCGCTTCCAGGCAGCGGGAAATCACCGAATAGGATGAAACCGGACCTGATAACGCATTGGTGCTGCCGATATGGATTTCGGTTGCGGTGACGCCAGGCGCTTCCTGCGCGGCGGCGATATTGGGTGCGGCCAGCGCGCCCGCGCTGCTGGCCAGAAGAAGACGACGTGAAATGGTCATGGTGAATTCCTCCTCAGTTATTGTGGTTTTGGGTTTCTAGGCGATGAAAGCTTCGCCAAAAGGCGCCGCACCAAACCGGCGAAGCCTTCAGGCAGCACAAAAAGGAAAACGATCAGGATCATGCCATAGATCACGCCCGGCGCGGCACGGCTGATGCTCTCGGCAATGTTGGGCACAAACAGCACGAACAACCCGCCAAAGATTGATCCCAGAATGGAAGCAACCCCGCCCACCACCATGCCGACAAAAAACGTGATGGAGAGCAGGAAGGTGAAGCTATCGGGTGCCACGAATTCCACCGCCACGGCAGAAAGCGCGCCGGCGACGCCGGTGATCATGGCGCTCACCGCAAAGGCGCCGGTCTTGAGCGCCGCGATATCCATGCCCATCGCCTCGGCCGCTGTGGGGTGATCACGCGTTGCCATCAGCGCGCGGCCAATGCGCCCACGAATGAGGTTCCAGGCGAGCAGAAAGCAAATGCCGGAGACGATCAGCACATTAAGATACATGAATTGATCAGCATTAAGCGGCAGCACGGAAGTCAGCCAGCGCGGCGGATCGGGCTTCATCAGGAACAGGCCCTGCACGCCACCGGTCCAGGCTTCCAGCGCCTTGTGCTTCAGCAATTGCGGCACCGCGACCGCGAGCGAAAACGTGACTAGCGCCAGATAAAGCCCGCCCAAACGTAGCGCCGGCAGCCCGACCGCATAGCCCACCATGCCACATATGGCGGCAGCAAAAGGCAGCGTGGCGTAAAAAGACCAATCCGCCTGCGCCATCAGGATGGAAGTGACATAAGCACCAATCGCGAAAAATGCGCCATGCCCCAGCGATATCTGCCCATTATAGCCCGTGACGATATTAAGCCCGAGTACCGCGAGCGCCATGATCACGGCCATGGTCAATTGGAACAGATGAAAGCTTTCCAAGACCCAAAGCGGCGCCAAAGCCGCCGCAAGGCCGAGCAGGACAAGAAGAAAACGTGCGGGTGACAGGCTCATGCTCCTACACCCGCGTAAACACGACGCGGCCGAAAAGGCCTGAGGGTTTGAGCACCAAGACACCAATAATGATCACCAGCGCGACCGTCAGCTTAAGATCCGTGCCAACAATGTAAGCCCCCGCGAGGTTTTCCAGCACACCCACGAGAAAGCCGCCCATCACCGCGCCGGGGGGATTGTCTATCCCGCCCAGCAGCGCGCCGGCAAAGGCATAAAGCAAAATACCCAGCATCATATTCGGATCAAGAAAAACAATGGGCGCCACCATCATGCCAGCAACCGACCCAATCGCCGCCGCCAAACCCCAGCCAAGCGCTAGCATCACATCCACGCGAATACCGACCAACCGTGCGGAGCGCGGATTATAAGCCGCCGCCCGCATGGCAAGGCCAAGCGATGTTTTCGTGAAAAACAAATAGACCAGGATCAGCACCGCAAGCGTCACGGCAACGCTGCCAAGCTGATGTGCTGAAAACAGCCCACCCAGCATCGGCTTGCCGCCTTCAAAAGGTGAAGGGAACATCTGGATAGTATAGCCAAAGACCCAGCCGGTCATATTGCCGATGATCAACAACATACCGATATAAACACCAACATGCGTGAGGATCGGCGCATGTTGCACCGGGCGCATGATCAGGCGTTCCACCAGCGCGCCCATGATAAAGGACACCACCAAAGTCCCGACAAAGGCGACCCAATAGGGCAGGCCCGCCTGGATCATGGTCAGCGCCATGAAGGTGGAAAGCGTCGCCATTTCGCCTTGCGCGAAATTCACGTGATGCGTCGCCTGATAGATCATCACAATCGCCAGCGCGACCGAGGCATAAATGCCCCCTGTCGCGATGCCGGCCGCAAGCTGCAAGAGAAAGGCTTCCATCCTTCAATATCCCAGATAGGAACGGCGAATGGCCTCATCCTGCCTGATCTCGGCAGCGGGCCCGGACATGACGATGCGGCCGGTCTCAAGCAGATAGGCGTGATCGGCCAAATCTAGCGCCAGATTGGCGTTTTGCTCCACGAGCAAAATGCCAACGCCGCTTTCTTCACGAATGCGGCGCAAAATGGCGAAGATATCCTGCACAATCAGCGGCGCCAGGCCAAAGCTTGGTTCATCCAGCAACAAAAGCTTGGGCCGCAGCAAAAGCGCGCGCGCAATGGCCAGCATTTGCTGCTCACCGCCCGAAAGCGTGCCCGCTTGCTGGTGCCAACGCTGCTTCAGGCGCGGGAACCATTCCCACATGCGCGCAAAATCAGCCGCCACATCGGGGTCTCGCCGCGTATAGGCGCCCAGGCGAAAATTCTCCTCCACCGTCAATTCCATGAAGGTGCCGCGCCCATCGGGCACATGCGCCACACCAAGCCGCGCGATGGATTCCGTCATCAGCCCCGCAATGCGCTGGCCAGCCAGCAGAACCTCTCCTTCCGGGCGGATCAAGCCTGAGACGGCGCGCAGCGTTGTGGTCTTGCCCGCACCATTGGCACCCAGCAGGGCGGTCACACCGCCTTCCGCCACCGCGAAATCAAGGCCGAACAGCACCTGCGTCGGGCCGTAACCAGCGCGGAGGTTTTTCACCTCAAGCAGCATGGGCTGCATCCGCATGGCCATCGCCCAGATAGGCGCGGATCACTTCAGGGCTGCTCCGCACGTCATCCGGCGTGCCATCGGCGATCTTCTTGCCGAAATCGAGCGCCACCACCTTGTCCGATACCCGCATCACCAGCGACATGTGATGTTCCACCAGCAAAATCGCCAAGTTGAAGCTTTGGCGTACGTGCTGGAACAGCGTGGCCAATTCATCCACCTCACCGTGATTGAGACCGCCGGCGGGTTCATCAAGCAGCAGCAATTTGGGTTGGCTGATCAAGGCGCGCGCCATCTCCACACGTTTTTGCGTGCCAAAGGGCAAATCAATCACGGGCAGATCGGCCACCGCTTCCAATTGCAGCAGGGCCAGCAATTCCGCCGCGCGTTGCCGCGCTGCCTTATCCTCGGCCCGTGCGCGCGGCAGGCGGAGCGCATTGGCCAAAAACCCAGCATGGCCTGCGGAATGCGCGCCGGCCAGAATATTCTCTCGCACTGTCATGGATTTAAACAAGGCCAGGTTCTGGAAAGTACGCCCCAGGCCAAGCGGCGCCATGCGGTGGCGCGGTTCTTTGGTGGTGGCATGACCATCAAAGCGCACGCTGCCCTCATTCGGGCGATAGATGCCACTGATAACGTTGAAAAGCGTGGTCTTGCCCGCGCCATTCGGGCCAATCAGGCCGCAGATTTGGCCCGCTTCGACATCAAAGGAAACGCCGGCTACGGCGGTGACGCCCCCGAAACGCACAACAATATCGCGCACTTCAAGCAGCGGCATGGCGTATTGCCCCATCGCCTGCGGTCGCACCCCGCGCATGATGGCAAGTGATGGCCATCTCTCCTCCCCCACACGCTGCCTTTGGGTTTATGATGCTTTGGCAGTCGTGACAGAGGCATCTAACCTTGGTTTTGCTTCGTCAAGCAAGCAGGAAATCATCCGCGCCAGGGCTCAGGTCGTGCCTCGGGTGACATGGGCGGGACTGGCCGGTAAATGGAACCGCGGGAGCGATTGGGGGAAGCATTACGGCATGCGTATAGGCCGCCGGCATTTCCTGGGATTGGGCGGCGCGGTCTTGGGTAGCGCCCCATCGGCCATGGCCGCTTCCGTGGGCGCAGCGAGCCTCACCACCGAAGGCCGCGCGGCACGGCTCAACCTAACGCTGGAAGGCCCACTTTCCTGGGAATGGCGCGCCCTGGCGGAACCGCCGCGCCTGATGCTCGCCCTGCCCGGCGTGACCTGGCAGGGTCCGGCGCGGCTTGGCCCGGCTGGGCCGATTGCCAGCGCGGTATTTGATGCCGAAGCCAAGGCATTGCGCCTGAATCTGGCGCGCCCTGCCCTACCGCGCCGCCTGCCGGGGCCGGCTGGACGGCTGCTGGTAGAAATCGCCCCTGCCAGCACGGATGCCTTCGCCGCGGCGGCGCGACGTGAAGCACCCCTGGCGCAAGGCAGCGCCCCCGCTTTGCCGCTGGTGGTGATAGACCCCGGCCATGGCGGCCATGACCCCGGCGCGATTGGCCGACGCGGTACGGAAGAAAAACGCCTGACCTTGGCCGCCGCCCAGGCGCTTCGCCGCAAATTGCAGGAAGGCGGCAAATGCCGCGTGGCCCTGACGCGGGATCGCGATGAATTCATCTCACTCGCGGATCGTGTGGCCTTGGCCCGCTCGCGGGAAGCAGCGCTGCTGATCTCTCTCCATGCCGATTCCGCTCCGGGGGCCAAAGGCGCCAGTGTCTATACCCTGGCTGAAACCGCGAGCGACCCCCTCGCCCAAGCCTTGGCGCAGCGTGAGAACAATGCCGATCTGGCGGGGGGCCTCAGCCTGCCTTCTGTCCCGCCTGAAGTGCAGGCGATATTGCTGAGTCTCATGCGCCAGGAAACCCTGGGCGATTCCGCCCGCTTTGCGCGGGTCGCGGTGCGCGAATTAACCCGCGCCGTGCCCGTGCTGCCGAAGCCCCGGCGGGAAGCGGGCTTCATCGTGCTGAAGGCGCCGGAAGTGCCCTCCGTGCTGGTGGAGATGGGGTTCCTCTCCGACCCGGAAGATGAAGCCGCCTTGCGCAAACCCGAACACCGCGCGCTGATCGCGTCCAGCTTGGCCAAGGCCGTGGAAGCCTGGCTTGCTTCCGCCCCACGCGTGGCGCCTGGGTAAAAATGCGCAACTAATCCTGTCGCGCTTTGGCATAAGTAAGGTATAGCTAACGCCATCATGTCCTCCCCCGAATTGCGCGCCGATTCACCGCTTGATCCAGGGCGCGCTGCCTCTGGCGCGGAAGCGCCGCGTACCGACCCACCGCCCCAAAAGAAGCAGGAAAAGCACCCAAAGCGCCGCCGGCGCTTTGGCGTGTTCCGCTGGATGCTGAGCCTTGGCGCCGCGGCGCTGCTGGCCGGCGGCATCGCGGCCTTCGGCGCCTATCAGCATTTCGCGCAGGATTTGCCGGATTACGGCTGGCTTGCTGAATATGAACCCCCGCAAATGAGCCGCGTCTACGCCGCCGATAGTCGGCTGATGGCCGAATTGGCGCAGGAACGCCGCATCTTTGTCCCGATCGAGGCGATTCCGCAGCGCGTGCAGCAAGCCTTTATCTCGGCCGAGGATCAGCGTTTTCGCGACCATACCGGCATTGACCCCTTGGGCATTTTGCGCGCCGTGATCCAGGCGGCCGAGCAATATGGCAGCGGCCGGCGCATGAGTGGTGCTTCCACCATCACCCAGCAGGTCGCGAAGAACATGCTGGTGGGTGCCGATAGGTCCTTCGCGCGCAAAGCGAGGGAGGCGATTCTGGCGCTGCGCATTGAAAAGGCACTCAGCAAGGACCGTATCCTTGAATTGTATCTGAACGAGATTTTTCTTGGTCAGCAGGCCTATGGCGTGGCCGCCGCCGCGCAGGTTTATTTCAACAAAAGCCTGGATGAATTGAACCTAGCCGAGACCGCCTATCTGGCAGTGCTGCCCAAGGCACCGAATAATTACCACCCGATCCGCCGTGCGGAAGCGGCCAAGGCAAGGCGCGATTGGGTGATTGAACGCATGCTGGACGACCGCGCGATCACGCCAGATGAAGCCCGCGCGGCAAAGGCGGAACTGCTGATGGCGCGGCCCACGCGCCGGCTGGATCAATTGCAGGTGGGCCAGCATTTCACCGAAGAAGTACGGCGCGAAATGATCCAGCGCTTCGGCGTGGAGCAAACGACCATGGGTGGCTTGGTGGCGCGCACCAGCCTTGACCCCACCATCCAGGCCGCCGCAGAACGCGCGCTCCGCGATGGGCTGATGAGCTATGACCGGCGGCGTGGCGGCTGGCGTGGCCCGGTGGCGCGCATTTCGACCAGCACCACGGAATGGATGCCAGCACTTGCCGATACGCCGCGCCCGCCTGGTGCTTTGCCCGAATGGCGCTTGGCCGTAGTGCTGGAAGTCAGGCCGCAAGACGCGCGGCTTGGCTGGCTGGAACGGCGCGACCCGCGCCGCCCGGCGGAACCGCAACAAGGCACGCTGTTTCTTGAGGATTTGCGTCCCTGGGCAAGGCCCGTATTGCCCGATGGCCGCCTGGGGGCTGAACCGCGCCGCCTTCAGGATGTGGTGAACCCCGGCGATGTCGTGCTGGTGGAAACCCTGCCGGCGGAAGCCGCGCAGCGCAATCGGCCCGCGCGGCCGGAACGCCTCGCGCTCCGGCAGATTCCCTTGGCGGAAGGTGCGGTGGTAGCGCTTGATCCGCAAACCGGGCGCGTGATGGCGATGGTTGGCGGCTGGGCGCTGGAAAAATCCTGGTTCAATCGCGCAACCCAAGCGCAGCGCCAGCCGGGTTCTTCCTTCAAGCCCTTCGTATATATCGCGGCACTAGAAAAAGGCATTCCGCCCAATCAGGAGATCCCTGATGAGCCAGTGGAAATCATGACGCCGCAAGGGCTTTGGAAGCCGCAAAACTACAATGCCGGCACCTATAATGGCTGGGTGACCATGCGCAGCGCCATGGAACGCAGCCTTAACCTGGTGACGGTGCGGCTTGCGGATCATGTCGGCATGGCTTCGGTTTCCGATGCCGCGCGGCGCTTTGGCGTGATTGACAATATGCCGCGCTATTTGGCCATGTCGCTTGGTGCCGGCGAAACCACGGTGCTCCGCATGGCTGCCGCCTATGGCGCCTTCGCCAATGGCGGTTTTCGCGTGAACCCCAGCCTGATTGATTCGGTGCAGGACAGGCGTGGGCGCGTGATCTGGCGCGCTGATCAGCGCAGCTGCGCCGCTTGCGCCTCAGGCTCGGATGCGGGGCCGCCACGCCTTGAGGCAGGCGAAAGACCCCGCGCGACAGACCCGATTTCCGCCTATCAGATGGTGAGTATCCTGGAAGGCGTGGTGCAGCGCGGCACTGGCGCCAGCGCCATCGGTTCCCGCCTTGGGCGGCCGGTGGCGGGCAAGACCGGCACGACGGATGATTTCAAGGATAATTGGTTTGTTGGCTTCACGCCCGATATCGTCGTCGCCGTCTGGATCGGCTTTGATGACCCGCGGAGCCTCGGTAATAATGAGACCGGCGGCGGCAATGCCGCGCCGATCTTCCGCGACGTGGTAGGCGCGGCGCTCACCGGCAGCCCGCCCGTGCCCTTCCGCCGCCCATCGGGCATTACATTACTGCGTGTGGCGGCGGGCAATGGCAGCATCATGGAACCCTTCCGCCCAGGCACGGAAAACAGCGCGCAACGCTGGCGCGATTCCGTCATCGGCGATCGTGATGATGGCGCCGGCTCTCGCGGTGGTTCAGGCGCGAACCGCCTCGACAGAGACCTCGGCGGGCTCTATTAGCCCCATCATGCGCGCTGACGCCCTTTCCCTGCACGAGCAGATCACCGCTTCGGTGGCCCTGCTGAGGAGGCATCTTTGACTGGGATGCCTCTGTCCGTCGTCTCGAAGAACTGAACGCGCGGGTCGAAGACCCGTCGCTTTGGAATAATGCTGATGAGGCGGGGCGCGTCATGCGCGAACGCGGCCGTCTGTCCGACCAGATTGATGGCGTCAAACGCCTGGAACGCGATGTTGAAGATGCGCTCGGCCTGATTGAATTGGCCGAAGCGGAAGGTGATGCCGATACCGCCAATGCCGCCGCCGAGGATTTGAAGCGCCTGGCGCAGGAAGCCAAAAAGCGGGAAATCGAAAGCCTGCTTTCTGGCGAAGCGGATGGCAATGACGCCTTTGTAGAAGTCAATTCCGGCAGCGGCGGCACGGAAGCCCAGGATTGGGCAGAAATGCTGATGCGCATGTATTCGCGCTGGGCGGAACAGCATGGCTATAAGGTAGTGCTGACGGAAGAAAGCCCGGGCGAACAGGCGGGGCTGAAATCGGCCACCATTCAAATCAGCGGCCCCAATGCCTATGGCTGGCTCAAGACCGAAAGCGGCGTGCATCGGCTGGTGCGGATCAGCCCCTTCGATTCTGCCGCGCGCCGCCATACCAGCTTTGCCTCGGTTTATGTCTTCCCAGTGGTGGATGATAAGATCGAAATCGAGGTTAATCCCGCCGATCTGAGGACTGATACCTTCCGCGCGTCCGGCGCGGGCGGGCAGCATGTGAACAAGACCGAATCGGGGGTGCGCTTCACTCATATCCCGACCGGGATCGTGGCGGCTTCCACCCAAGATCGCAGCCAGCATCGCAACCGCGTCATCGCCATGGGCATGCTGAAGGCGCGTTTGTATGAATTGGAATTGAAAAAGCGCGAAGCGGTGACGGCCGCGACCGAAGCCGGCAAGACCGATATCGGCTGGGGCCATCAGATCCGAAGTTACGTCCTGCAGCCCTATCAGATGGTGAAGGATCTGCGCACCGGCGTTGA
>CAMCEP010000054.1 GCA_945873675.1 Asaia bogorensis | reverse complement strand
GAACGGCCGGCGGTGCAGGAATTTTCGCCATAAGCATCGGTGAAGATCGCGCCTTCTTTAGCGATGCGGTCAATATTGGGCGTGCGATAGCCCATCATGCCCATGTTGTAGGCCGAGATATTGGACCAGCCGATATCATCCCCGAAAATTACCAGAATATTCGGCTTGCCTTGTGGGGCGGCCGGGCGCGCGGGCGCGGCAGGCTGCTGGGCTTGTGCCATCTGCACACCACCCAGCGTACCCACTGCGGCGAGCCCTGCAGCGCCGCCCAACAACATGTCGCGGCGTGATGGGCGTTGATTGTCCTTACTCATATGAGCTTTCCTCCTGATGATTCAGATCATGGACGGCGGATGCAGCGAAAGCCGATATGGCTCATGCCTGTATCCACCATTTGGGCGTGACGCGCGGCGGGCCGGTAGCGTCGGCAATAGGATGGCGCGCAAAGGAAGGAACCGCCCTTCACAACCTTGCGCGGAATACGAATGGCGGGCTGCAAAGGATCGAAGGAGCCTTCCATGCCTGACCCGCGTGGATTTTCAGCAACGCAGCAAGGGCTTTCGGGATCAGCGGCGTGTTTGGCGCCCCACCAATCCAGGGTCCATTCCCAGACATTGCCGCACACCTCAAACAGGCCATAGCCATTGGGCGGAAAGCTCCGCACCGGGCTGGTGCCGGTGAAGCCATCGGCTTCGAAATTGCGCCACGGGAAAGGGCCCTGCCAGGTATTAGCCAAATGCACGCCGCCCGGCGCCAATTCATCACCCCAGGCGAATTCAGTACCATCAAGCCCACCACGCGCGGCGAATTCCCATTCCGCTTCCGTGGGTAGTTCCTTGCCGGCCCAGGCGGCATAGGCGGCGGCGTCTTCGAACGCCACATGCACCACCGGATGATCTTCCCGCCCGGTGATATCGCTACCCGGACCCTCCGGAGCGCGCCAATGGGCGCCCTTGGTCCAGTGCCACCAGTTGCGGATATCGCGCGTATCGACAGGCCCGTCGGTCATGCGGAAGACCAGCGCGCCGGGGGCCAGCATCTCGGGTGCGGCGCCGGGATAAAGCGCAGGGTCCAGCGGGCGTTCGGCCACGGTAATATGCCCCGTCGCCGCGGTAAAAAGGGCGAATTCCCGGTTCGTCACTGTGGTTTGGTCCATCCAAAACCCCGCAACTTTCGCGCTGTGGCAGGGCTTTTCTTCGGGATAATGCTGATCCGAACCCATCATGAAGCTGCCGCCCGGTATCCAGGCCATGGCTTGCCCTTCATTTTCCCGCTCAGGCCGCGCTGGCCCTCCATTCATGCCGCTTATCCGTCACCTTAATACTTTCGTAGTTGCAAAGATTGCCAGTTTTGCGACAAGCGTGCCCAATACCTTTTTCGCAATCTGTAATTCCATCGGTGGTATATGATTGAGGTTCGAGAGCTTCGGCTGGTTAAGGCCATTGACGATCACGGCAGCTTGGTGCGCGCTGCTCGGGTGCTTGGCATCGCCCAACCGGCGCTGACCCGGGCGCTCGCGCGGCTGGAAGCACGGCTGCGGGGTAAGCTGTTTGAACGCAGCCGACGTGGCGTGATTGCGACCGATCTGGGCCGCGCCATCATCGCCGAAGGCAGCGCCATTCTGGACAGCCTGGAAAGGCTGGACCGGCATTTATCTGAAGCGCGCGGCACTCAGACCAGTGATTTGAATGTGATTGCCGGCGCCTATATGGCGGAGACGCTCTGCCTGACCGCGGCGGCGCAAATGCTGTCCGCCTTTCCCACCACACGGATGCGGCTGGTATCCGCGAATTGGACCGAAGTGCCCGCCGCCATCCTGGAACGCGAAGCGCCCATTGGCATCATGGATATTCGCGGTTTTGTCGCCGACCCCGGGCTTTCGGTGGAAAAGCTGCGCCCGCAGCCGGCGATATTCGTCGCCCGTGCGGGCCATCCCTTGGCGCAGCGCGGCAGCGTGAGCCTCGCGGATATCATGGCCTATCCCTTGGCCTTCATTGGCCGCGCACCGCGCGAAGTGCAGGCACCGCACATCGCCGCGCGAGAAGAAGCGCGCCGCCTGGGCCAGCCGCACCCTGCCTTTCCGGCCCTGGTGCATGAAAGCCCGACAGTCACGCTGAAACTGCTACCGCAATGCGATGCTGTTGCCGGTGTAAGTGTGACCATGGCCATGGAGGCACTCCGCCACGGGGATATTGTGGCGCTGCCCTGGCAGCGCGCGCCTTGGGCTTCGATCCACCCCGGCATCATCACGCTGCGCAACCGCGTGCTTGGCGCGGCGGAGCAGGGGTTTTTGGACTTGCTCCGGGCGGCTGATCAGAAGGCAGAGGATGATGCGCTTGCATGGTGCGCAGCGCAGGGGGTGCCGAGCGGGTGTGGGTGATGGGATTAGGTGGATGCCAAGTTGGGCGTGGCGTATTTTCTCTATATAGTTTCTCTTCCGTTTCGGACTAATCTCTAGATCTTCCTATAGGGCGTACGATCCGTGGCAATCCCCGATTATCAAAGCCTGATGCTACCAATCCTGAAACTTGCCGCTCAGGGTGAGTTTTCGGTTCCAATGGCTGCGGTTGAGATTTCGAAGAGCCATGGTCTATCAGCCGCTGAAGCTGAGGAGATGCTGCCAAGCGGCAAGCAGCGTCTGCTGCATAATCGTATTCACTGGGCAAAATTTTATCTGACAAAGGCCGGGCTGCTGGAGAGCCCGAAGCGCGGCCGGTTTACCGTGACTGAGATGGGCAAGCAGCTTCTCAATAAGCCCTCCGTTGTTCTCAATACCAAGTATCTTCTTACACTGCCAGCGTTCAAGGAATTCTATGGAAAGTCCGAAGCGGCGCAGCCTGAGGGCGATAGCGGCGCCCCAGAACTGCCAGCCGCGACCCCTGAAGAAATCATCAGCGATGCCGAAAAGGCGTTCAACGCTGCGCTACGCGATGATCTATTGAGCCGTATTCTACAGAATTCGCCGCAATTCTTTGAGCAGCTCATCGTGGAATTGCTGGTGGCCATGGGCTATGGCGGTTCGCGGCTGAATGCTGCTGAGCAGCTTGGTAAATCAGGCGATGGTGGCGTGGATGGCGTCATCAACGAAGATGCGCTTGGCTTGGATCGCGTTTATGTGCAGGCGAAACGATATGCCCCAGGCTCATCTGTGGGCCGCCCTGAAGTGCAGGCTTTCACGGGTAGCCTTGTTGGATTGGGTGCGACTAAGGGCGTTTTCGTGACGACATCATCATTCTCTGCTCAGGCGATGGATTTCGCATCGCGCGTACCACAACGCATAATCCTGATTGATGGTAAGCGCCTGACGGAACTGATGGTTACCTACAATGTCGGCGTCCGTTCAAATCGAGTTGTAGAATTCAAACGCCTGGACGAAGATTTCTTCACCGAAGAATAACCCACCGACTCCGTATCGGCGGGGTCCAGGGTAACACAGTTACCCCGGCGGGGGTCGGGGGCGGCGCCCCCGCTCCGCCCTCAATTATCCAAAAACGACCGTAGCTTCCGGCTGCGGCTTGGGTGTTTAAGCTTACGCAGTGCCTTGGCTTCAATCTGGCGGATGCGTTCGCGCGTTACGTTGAATTGCTGGCCCACTTCTTCCAGCGTGTGATCCGTATTCATGCCGATGCCAAAGCGCATGCGCAGCACGCGTTCTTCGCGCGGGGTCAGGCTGGCCAGCACGCGCGTGGTTTGTTCGCGCAGATTTGATTGGATCGCGGCATCAATTGGAATGATCGCGTTCTTGTCTTCAATGAAATCGCCAAGGTGGCTGTCTTCCTCATCCCCGATCGGGGTTTCAAGGCTGATCGGTTCCTTCGCGATCTTCAGCACCTTGCGCACCTTTTCAAGCGGCATGCCGAGCTTTTCGGCCAGTTCTTCCGGCTGAGGTTCGCGGCCGATTTCATGCAGCATCTGGCGCGATGTGCGCACCAGCTTATTGATGGTTTCAATCATATGCACCGGAATACGGATGGTGCGCGCCTGATCGGCGATGGAACGCGTGATGGCCTGGCGGATCCACCAGGTGGCATAGGTGCTGAACTTGTAGCCACGGCGATATTCGAACTTATCCACCGCCTTCATCAGGCCGATATTGCCTTCCTGAATCAGGTCAAGGAATTGCAGGCCACGATTGGTGTATTTCTTGGCGATGGAGATAACAAGGCGCAGATTGGCCTCGATCATTTCCTTCTTCGCCTGGGTCATGTCGCGTTCGCCGCGCGACACGGTGGCATAAACGCGCTTGAATTCCGCCACCGGCAGGCCGGTTTCATTCGCCACTTCGCTGATGCGTGTGCGGATTTGTTCAACTTCCGTGCCGTATTTCGCGACAAAGGGCTTCCAGCCCTTGCCCGGCAGATTACCAACGCGTTCCAGCCAGGCGGGGTCCATTTCGCTACCGCGCCATTGTGTCAGGAATTCATCGCGCTTGACCTTCTGGCTATCGGCCAGGCGCAGCACTTGGCCTTCCATCTGGGTCATGCGGCGGTTCAGCGTTTTCAGCTGATCAACCAGTTCTTCGATGCGGTTATTGTGCAACTGCACCTTTTCAACCAGCGTGATCAGTTCCTGGCGGAGCTTTTCGTAATTCTTCTCCCCGCGCGTCGCCAATTCCTCGCCTGAGGTAAAGGCTTCCATGCGCTTGGAACTCAGCTTTGACAGCTTCGCGTAAATCGCTTCAATCTGCTCGAAATTCGCGAGCACTTCCGGCTTCAGTTTTTCTTCGAGTGCGGAGAGTGAAAGCCCAAGGCCTTCCCCTTCCTCACCTTCTTCGAATTCCTCAACCGCAGCGGCGGAAACCGCGGCTTCAGGATTGCCGGCGGATTGCGTTGCTTCAAGGTCAATAATGTCGCGCAGCAGCATGCGGGGCGGCGTCTGGCGCACTGCTTCATGCCAGCGCAGAATGGCCCTGAAGGTCAGCGGGCTTTCGCATAAGCCGCCGATCATCATGTCGCGCCCGGCTTCGATCCGCTTGGCGATGGCGATTTCGCCTTCGCGGGACAGCAATTCAACACTGCCCATTTCGCGGAGGTACATGCGGACAGGATCATCGGTGCGCCCGACGCTTTCCTCATCCACATTGCCGCTGGCTTCTTCTTCTTCCTCACCATCCGCGCGCGTGACGGGCTTCACCAGCGCGCCTTCGCCTTCTTCCGCCTCTTCCGCTTCGGATACGGTGATGCCGGCTTCGCTCAGCATTGCCATGGTATCTTCGATCATTTCTGAAGACACTTGTTCTGAGGGCAATACGGCGTTGATTTCGTCTACCGTGACATAGCCGCGTTCCTTGCCGCGGGCGATCAGCTTCTTCACCGCCGCTGACTGGATGTCGAGCATCATGCCCTCCACCTGTTCGTCGCGGGCTTCGACTGGTTCCGCCCCTGCCGCCGCTTTCGTCGCCATGCCTTACCACTCCGTTCAATTGCGAAAGGCATCCGGCGCCCCGGATGCCCGCGCAAATAGCCTCTACTATTAGGGCGTTGCCGCCGCACCTTCGGCCAGATCGGCCGCATCTTCCCCCCGGCGCAAGGCACCAAGGGCTTCGGTCAGGCGGATCAACCTTTGCTGCGCCGCCGGGTCATTCGTGGCGGCCAGGCTTTCCTGTGCCGCTTTCTGGTCTTCAAGCAAAGCCGCCTCTCCGCGCAGCCTCAGGAAGAAATGCCAGAAGCCTTCCTCTACCTCCCGCGGGAGCGCATCTGGGCGCGCCGCTTGGGGCAGGGCCTCGGCGCCAAGCGCCCAAGCCGCAGCATCTGCCAAACCTTCATTTGCGAGGTGGGATAGCATTGCCTGAGAGTCAAGGCGCGATTCCGCCATTGGCCAAGACAGAATGGCGCTTTGCATTTGCCGCGCCGGCCCTTCGGGCAGGTCCAGCAGGCCCAAGGCTTCTTCAATCTGCGGTATCAGCCAGGGATGGCGGAGCAGAATGGCGAGCAGAATGCGTGCCTGGGCCGCGCGGATAGTGGGCGGCACCAGGGCGGGCCGAGCCATGCGCTGCGCGGGGGCAGCTTGGCCCGGCTGGCGGCGGCGCGTGGCGGTGAAGAAGCGATCGAGCAGCGCCTGGCGATATTCCCCTGCCAAGGCGCGGTCTGAAATGGTGGCGGCGGCAGCGACCAGGCGGTTGCGCGCGGCCGCGCGTTGTTCCGGGCTCGCCACTGGTTGGCCTTCCAGAAGCAGGCCGTAAAGCGCCTCTGAAAGGGGCCGCGCCGCATCCAGCACGGCTTGGAAGGCCGCCTTGCCGCCCTTGGCGATCAGCGTATCGGGGTCTTCCCCCGTCGGCAGGGTGGCCAGTTTCAGGCTGCGTTCAGCGCTGATCAAGGGTAGTGCTGCTTCCGCCACGCGGGCGGCGGCCCGGGCGCCGGCGGCATCGCCATCAAAACACAGCATCGGTTCGGGCGACAGGCGCCATAATTCCTGCAACTGATCTTCCGTGAGCGCGGTGCCAAGCGGCGCCACCGCCCCGGTGAAGCCCGCCTGATGGAGTGCGATCACATCCATATAGCCTTCAACGGCGACCACCGAGGCTCCGCGAAAAGCGCCTTCCCGCGCGCGGTCCAGCCCGTAAAGCGCGTGGCGTTTGCGAAAGAGCGGCGTTTCCGGGCTGTTGATGTATTTCGGCTGACCATCACCCAGAATGCGCCCGCCAAAGGCAATCACGCGCCCGCGCCGGTCCCGGATGGGGAACATGACGCGGTTGAAGAAAAAATCGCGTGGCGCTTCATCGCCTTCGGGCTGCTTCAGCAGGCCGGCTTCGATGAGTTGCGACGTATCGAACGCATCCTGCTTCAAATCCGCCTGCAAGGCGCCGCGCCCGGACCCAGCCCAGCCGAGGCCAAAGCCCTGGATGGTTTCCTCCGTCAGGCCGCGGCGGCGAAGGTATTCCAGCGCTGGCCGGCCTTCCGGCAGCCTGAGGCGACGCTGAAACGCCTCCATCGCTGCTTCCATGACCGTATAGAGATCCCGCGCCTGGCGGGCGCGTTCGGCATCACGCGGGGCGAGTTTGGGCACATCGAGCCCCGCTTCGCCGGCGAGCCGTTCCACCGCTTCCATGAATTGCGCGCCTTCGGCCTGCATGACGAAGGTGACGGCATCCCCATGGGCGCCGCAGCCGAAGCAGTGGAAATGATCGTCATAGACGTAGAAGGAGGGGGTCTTTTCCCCATGAAAAGGGCAACAGCCCTTCCAGTTACGCCCGGATTTGAGCAGCCGCGTCTTCCGCCCGATCAGACCGGGCAGTGGCGTGCGGGCGCGAAGCTCATCAAGGAAACCGGGGGGCAGGGCCATGGCGAAGGGGTAGGATATACCTTTGCGGGGAAAAGTGGACACTGTTTGGGGCGTGAAAAAATACACCCCTATAAATCAAGCCCCCCTGAAATCGTCTTGATAAATTCAGCACGAAGTTAGAGATAACGATCCCAAGGTTTCAAACCAACCAACCCAAAGTCCCAAGGCTAACAGACTTCCAGGGTTTTTACCCGCACAACCTCCTAAGGTTGCAAAAATACGAAGCCATACAAAGCAATCTTGGATTTAACATCATCCAAAACAGGTTGTCTCTTAGACTGAGCAGTCTCCTGCGCCTTCTTCTTAAGTTCTGCTACCCGGGGATGTAGTTGTTCAAGTTCGTCCATTGATTTACCTCCTTGGTTATAAATTGGGTTTGAGGGCTTTGTGAACTATCGGGGATATGGTTTCTAGGCTTATCCCTCTTTTCTTCGCATTGGGTGATTCCAGCCAATCACGAAGTAGTTTTGCTCCCTTTGAAGCATTACAGCCGACACAGCACAAAGCAATGTTGTCCGTTGTCGCTATATTTATATCATTGATTATGTGTTCCCAAGATGGCTTGAATTTCCTCTCAGCAGTGAAGACAACACCACAGTAAACACACTCTGTGTCTCTCTCTAACACTGCTTGTTCAACTTCCTTTGGTATGCCCCATCTGTTCGCCATACTTCTTTCTCTTGGGTCATAAACCACCCAGCAATGATAGCAAGATTTCTTCCTAGTGGAAAAAGCAAATTTTTTCGTGGGGGAAGATTTCAGACAACAAAAAACCTCAAACCAGTGCTGGCATAGGATCCTGCCTAGGTTATCATGCTGAATTTATCAACACGTTTTCAGAGGGGCTTGCCCTATAAATAGGGAAGTTGTTTAGGGGTCTGCGGGCTGGTTTGCACCCCACCACCAAGGCGGCTATCCCGGCACACCCGAATTTTGAAGGAACGCGACCATGACCCCCGCCGAACGCGCTGCCGTGCAGGCGCATCTGCGCAAGCTTTTCAGCAACCCCCGCATTCAGGTGACCGCGCCAGACCGCCCCAAGGGCAGCGTGGAGCTTAAAATCGGCAATGAATTCATCGGCACCGTCCACCGCGATGCGGAAGATGGCGATGTGTCCTATGCCGTGCAGATTGTGGTGCTGGCGGAAGATTTGCAGGACGGTGATTAGGTAGTCCCGGGGCGCGGAGGGGTTAGCCCCCCAGCCGCGCCTTCACCATCGGCCCGGCCTTGGCCATATCCAAAGCTGCGGCGTGGCGGGATTTCAGCACCGCCATCACCTTGCCCATATCCTTAATGGAAGCCGCCCCCGCTTCCGTCACTGCCGCATCAACCGCGGCGGCCATGGCGGCATCATCCATTTGCTGCGGCAGGAAGCCTTCAATCACGGCGATTTCGACTTCTTCCTTGGCCGCCAATTCGGGGCGATTGCCCTGGCGGTACAATTCCACACTCTCTCGCCGGGATTTCGCCATGCCGCGCAGCATGGCAATCACCTGGTCATCGGGCACGCCCGGGTCCTGCGGCGTCTTGCGCGCGGCGATATCGGTATCCTTCAGCTTGGCCATGATCATGCGGATGGTGGAGGTTGTGGCGGCATCCTTGGCCAGCATCGCGGTCTTCAAGGCATCGGTAAAACGGGCGCGGAGTTCCATGGGGCGTTCCTTAAATCTAGGGCGCGCTTATAGCAAAGAGCGACGCTCGGGCCAGGGTAGGGCGCCTCACGCGGCCCGGATCGCCTCAATCAATTTCGGCTCACGCGCCAGCAGCTTCATCAGCAGCAGCGTCGGGCGGCTTGGCTGCGCCTCGCCATGTTCGTATTTGTAGAAGCTATTGGGCGAACCCGTCAGCAGAAGGCTGGCATCCTTTTGTGTGAGGCCCGCCGCCTCGCGTACCTGCTTCGCCAGGCGCTGCACGGAAGCGGCATATTCGGCTTTCATTTCCAAAAGTGCAGCATCCAATGGTGCCGCATCAGCACCCAGCAAAACGCCATCGCCATCATCTTCGGGGAACCAGCCCGTGACCTGCACCACGCGGGTCAGGTCCATATAGGCCACAACCTCTCGCCGCTTGCGCCGACGCAGCAGGGCGCCGGTTTCGGGGTGGATCATGGTCTCGGGCGCGGGCATCCTATTTCTCCTTGAAAGACAAAAGCACGAATTCAGTCACAACCGCATCGGTGAATTTCAGATAGAGCAGCAAGCCATCATGCGGCACGTGATAGACATCCTGCCACTGGCGATGATCGCCCAGGCTGGTGGTGGATTTCACGAAATGCGCCCCCTGCATACTTGCCACCACCGCCGCCACATCATCCATGCCATAGCCAAGCGCGACGGCCGAACGCGCGGCTGACATGGTGATCGCGCGCGCCCGCGCAAAAGCCGCCTTGAAGGCCGCAAGATCATGGCTTCGCTTTCGCTTATCCATGCGTCTTCATACCACCTTTAAGGTGGTTATGACAAGCTCTTTTCCCCGCCCTTCGCCCCATAAAAGATCACCCAGGTCGCGAAATCGGGCGAGGTATCCTCAAACCGATGCGCCTCCCCCGCGCGCACAAAAAGCGCGTCATGCGGGGCGAAGGGCACGCGTTCCGCGCCGCATTGTAACCAACCGGTGCCGGAAGCGATGATGTAAAGCTCATCCTGGTCATGCGGGGTCTGGGCATCCTCGCCCTTCGGCGCATACCAGCGGAGTTGCATCGAACCATGCGCCAGCAGCAGCGCGGAAAGCCGGCCGGGGGAAGGGGGCGTCGCAGCGGCCTCAGCCGCCGTGATCAGGGTGCGGGGCGTGGCTTCAGACATTCTGGTTCACCTCGATTGAAATGGCAGAAGGGCAATGCAAGTAAATGAGACACTGAACTCCGATTACTGATACGCCCGCGCTATTCATCATGCCGCCCAACGCTCCCAGCCGAGGCGCCCTTCAAGACCCTCAAGCAGGGGCTCAGCACGTACAGGGCCATAACCGCTGGGAAAGGCCTCGATCAGCCTGGTCGTGTCAAAGGTTTTCGGTGTCCAGTGATCATCAATGAAGCGGATCGCGGCCTCCCAATCCGTTCTCAGGTGCCGCGGCTGTCGGAAAACGGGCGCACGCGATACGCCGATGCCGGCGTAAAAATCGCGCATGCGGTGGTCAAAGGGCTGGGTTTCATCGTCAGGCGCCATCAACCCGGATGAACCCTCATGGATATCAAAGGTGGCGCAGGGAATGCCATAGGCTTCGGCCAAGATCTGGGCATGAAGGCCCGTGCTGAGAATACGCTTGCATGCCAGGATTTCTTTCACCTTTTCCCTGAGCGCTGCGAGGTTGGCGGACACATAGGTGTTGCGGACCACCACCGTGCGCGCCAACTCAGCTGGCACTTCGTAGCGACGAAATTCAGGCTTCGGCGTTGCGTCTGGGGCTTTGCTGGTAACCTCTGAGACATGCAGGTAGACGCCCAACTCGTAACGCTTTGTCGGGCGTAAATCGGCCCACAGACGCGAGACGAGCAAGCCGGGATCACCAAAGACGGAGGGTGAATCTAGCCCGGCGGCACGAAGCATGGCTGCGCTGAAGGGGCCACGCAGCGCCGTGGCGGAAAGTTTCGTGAAACTTGGTCGCCGGAATCGGCGCCCCACCCTGAAATAGTCTTCAACGTCGCCGATACCGGTACCCCAAAACGTCGCGTGACCAAAGCGCTGTATCTGTCCGATGGTACCAATGGCCACCAGCCGCGCACCCAAACCTGAACTGGGGACAGCTTGCACATGCCGCCCTGTAAAGGCTGCGACAATTACCGGCGACAGCATATCACCAAAATTATTTAAGCCAGTCTTATAGCCTGAATATTGCAGGCGAATGGGCGAATTCTTACCCTCCCCGCTCTCAGACATTCTGGTTCACCTCAATCATATTCGCGGCCGGGTCCAGCACATAAATCTGATGCATTCCCGCCATGGCATAAACCCCGGCGTCCGAAACGAGCACACCGGCTGCTTCCAGCCGCGCCTTCACCGCCTGCACATCCGGCACGCAAAAGGCTGGGTGCCCGCCGAGGGAAGGATTATGCGCGAAGCGATTGCGAAAGGCGAAGCCAGCATCCGGGCGGATGATATGCAGCCCGCTATTGTCATCCGCATTGGTCAGCACGGCCAATTCAGCGGGGTCTATGCTGAAATCCCCGCGCTTGGCCGCTGATCGCCAGCGCCCTTCCGCCATGCCGATGACGCCAGTGTAAAACGCCACGGTTTCGCGCACATGCTGCGCTTGCAGATTGACGTGATGGATATGCCAGGCCGGGCGCGCTGATGGCGCAGCCGCGCCCGCTTGTAGCAGCACCAAAAGATTAAGCGCCGGGTCCAGCGTATAGATCGCCGGCTGACCAAACTCCCCCGGTAAGGCGGGCGCATAGGCAAGCCCCGCCTGATCTAGCTTCGCCACCACCGCCGCCAAGGACGCAACTTCAAGCGCGACATAGCGCGCACCCATCGGGCCGAGCAAAGCAGCACCAGACCGCGCCAGCGCTGCACCAGGCCGATGCAGCCGCAAGCCCCGCCCGGCTTCGCCAATGAAGCGGGTGCGCCCATCCGGCGCCTGCACCGCGCCAAGCCCGATCAGCGCGCCAAAGAAATGCGCCGCCGCATCCAGATCATGCGCAATCAGCGATACGTGATGGATAGACCAGGTCATGTAGGGCGTTCCTCAAAGGCGATTTCGGGCAGCATCGCCCGCCACATCCTCAGGGGCAACAGGATGGCCATGGGTCCGACCAACCCAGCCATCGAGCCCCCTTTTGCTGCATTGCGGGAGGATTTTTCCCACTCGCCTCTTTTTCCTTGCCCTGGGAAGTTTTTTCCCGGATAAGCTGGCTTCATGCGCAGTGTTGAAGATATCATCGCCCTTTTGGGCGGTTCTGAAGCCGCGGCTGAACGCTGTGGCGTTGGCACGGAAGCCATTCGCAAATGGCGGCAATCCAAGGCCATTCCTACCAAACATTGGCCCGCCATCCTGACCGCGACTGGCCTGACGCTTGCCGATATGCCCGGCGCCCCATCTGACACCCCGAAAACGGAGCCCCTTCCCATGGCCGATACCGCCCCCCCTGGCGCCACCGCCTGCCTGGTGCTGGCTGATGGCAGCGTCTTTTGGGGCCGCGGCTTCGGGGCCGAGGGCAAGGCCGTCGCCGAGATCTGCTTCAACACGGGCATGACCGGCTATCAGGAAACCCTGACCGATCCTTCCTATGCCGGGCAGATCATCACCTTCACCTTCCCCCATATCGGCAATGTCGGCACCAATCAGGAAGACATCGAAGCGCTCACACCCGCAGCGCGCGGCCTGATCGTGAAGCAGGATGTGACGGAGCCTGCCAATTACCGCGCCACGCGGCATTTGCATGCCTGGCTGGTATCCCATGGCGTGCCTGGGCTTGCCGGCATTGATACACGCGCGCTGACCGCGCGCATCCGCGATGGCGGCCCGCCCAATGGCGTTTTGTGCCACCGCGTGGATGGGAAGTTTGATATCGCGGCACTCCGCGCCGAAGCCGCTGGCTGGCCCGGGCTGGAAGGCATGGATCTGGCGAAGGATGTGACCTGCCGGCAGAGCTATCGCTGGGATGAAAC
>CAMCEP010000053.1 GCA_945873675.1 Asaia bogorensis | reverse complement strand
GGCGGAATGACGCCACCGGCGCCGCGCGCGCCATAGCCGAGTTCCGGCGGGATGATCAGCGTGCGCTGCCCGCCAACCTTCATCCCCGCAAAACCCTGATCCCAGCCGCCAATTACATGGCCAGCGCCGAGCATGAAGGCAAAGGGCTCTGCGCGGTCGCGGGAGCTGTCGAATTTGCGGCCCTTGTTTTCGGGTGCGCCCGCATCAAACAGCCATCCCGTATAATGCACCGTGATGTGCTGCCCAGGTGTCGCTTCTGCCCCGGTGCCGAGTTTCGTGTCGATCATGGTCTTCTCCTGTTCATGGTCTCACAAAAAGCAAGGCCCGGAAGCTTGCGCCCCCGGGCCTGATAGCCTGTGCCGAAAGGCGGCTTATTCGGCCGCCTGATCCAGCTTTTCCAGAACGCGCGGCGGCGACATGGGAAGCGCGTAGAAGCGCTTATGCGTCGCGCGATACATAGCGTTGGAAATTGCGCCCAGCGGCGGCACCAGCGGCACTTCACCAACGCCGCGCACGCCTTGCGGGTGCTTCGGATTGGGGATTTCCAGCATCACCGCATCCAGCATCGGCAGGTCCGAGCACACCGGCATGCGGTAATCAAGGAAGGCGGGATTATCCACCTGGCCCTTGGCGTTGTAGATATATTCTTCGTTCAGCGCCCAGCCGATGCCCTGCGCCGCACCGCCCTGCATCTGGCCTTCAACATAGGCCGGATGCACCGCGCGCCCGACATCCTGGAAGGACGTATAGCGCAGCACCTTCACGGTACCGAGTTCCGGGTCCACTTCCACATCGCAGATATGGGTCGCGAAACCGCCTTCGGCGCCGGTTGTGTTCAACTGCACGCCCGCGCCAATCGGCCCGCCCGTTTCAGTTGCCTTGGCGGCGATATCCTTAAGGCTCAGCGGCGGGAATTGCCCCGCATTGGCGCCTGCGGGGCGCGCTTCGCCATTGTCCCAAATCACCGCTTCGGGGTCGATCTTCCAGATCTTCGCCGCGCGTTCCTTGAGCTGCGTGATGACCTTTTCCGAAGATTGCGTCACCACCATCGCGGAAGCGAACAACACGCGGCTGCCGCCGGTCAGGTTGGAATAGCCAATGGTCGCGGTATCGCCGATCAGCACGGAAACGCGCTTGTAATCAATGCCAAGCAATTCCGCGGTGATGTTGGCGATGGATGCGCGCGAGCCTCCGATATCCGGATGCCCCGTGGTCAC
The DNA here is from genome assembly GCA_945873675.1 of Asaia bogorensis. Classification (GTDB taxonomy): domain Bacteria; phylum Pseudomonadota; class Alphaproteobacteria; order Acetobacterales; family Acetobacteraceae; genus Neoroseomonas; species Neoroseomonas bogorensis_C. The sequence goes on along the minus strand of CAMCEP010000053.1, from coordinate 11,861 downwards.
GACAACATTGCCATCTTCCGTGATGTTCACCTGCGCAGAGCTTTCGCCACCGGCATTGAACCAGAAGCCGCTGGCAACCCCGCGGCCCTGATTGGGGCCAAGCGGCGCGCTGTAATGCGGATGCGCCATCGCCGCTTCAATGGTTTCCTTGAAGCCAATGCGCGGAAACACCGGGCCATGCGCGGCCTTGGTGCCTTCCTCAGCAGCATTTTTCAGGCGCAGCGCGAGGGGATCCATGCCAAGCTTTTCGGCCACTTCATCCAGCACGCATTCCACGCCGTAGGCGCCAATCGGTGCGCCCGGTGCGCGATAGGCCGCAACCTTGGAACGGTTGGACACAACGTCAAAGCCCAGCGAATGCACATTCGCGATGTTATAGGGCGCGAAAGCGCAGCCCGCCGCGCCACGAATGGGCGAACCAGGCAAGGCGCCCGCTTGCAGATAGAAAGTGCCCTGCGCGGCGACGATGGTGCCATCCTTCTTGGCGCCGATCTTCACGGTGCTGAAGGAACCCGAAGTGGGGCCTGTCGCGCGCATCACTTCTTCGCGCGTCATCACCATCTTCACCGGGCGGCCGGATTTCTTGGCCAGCAGCAGCGCCACCGGTTCCAGATAGACAATCGTCTTGCCACCAAAGCCGCCGCCGATTTCCGCCGGAATGGCGCGGATGTCACTTTGCGGCAGGCCCGTGAGGTAAGAACACATCGCACGGACCATGAATTGGCCCTGGCTTGAGCTCCACACCGTTGCCTTGCCATCGGCCACACTCACCAGGCAGGCATGGGTTTCGATATAGCCCTGATGCACAGGCGCGGTGCGGAAGCTGCGTTCGATAACGACATCGGCCTCGGCGAAGCCCTTATCAATATCACCAAGCTTATGTTCCAGCTTGCCCGCGATATTGGAAGCCTTGCCATCAAACTTGATGAAATCATGCAGGATCGGCGCATCAGGCTTGATCGCGTCTTCCGCGTCAATCACCCATGGCAGAACCTCATATTCCACTTCGATCAGTTGCAGCGCCTCGGCCGCCACTTTCTCCGAAATCGCCGCAATGGCGGCAATCGGGTGGCCATGGAACAGCGCCTTTTCGCGCGCCATGATGTTGCGGCACATCCAGCGCATATCCTGGATGCCGAGCATCACGGATTTGTCGAGCGGGAAATCCACCACATCCTTATGCGTCACCACGGCCTTCACGCCGGGATGCGCTTCCGCCTTCGCGGTATTGATGGAAATGATGCGCGCATGCGGATGCGGGCTGCGCAGCACCTTGCCCCAGATCATGCCAGGCATATTGGTGTCGGCGGCATAGGCAGCGCGGCCCGTCACTTTTTCCGCACCATCCGGACGGATCGTGCTTTTGCCGATCCATTTGTTGGACATATCGTTCATCAGGCGGCCCCCCTCATTTCAGCGGCGGTTTCAAGCACGGCGCGAACAATCTTGTCGTAACCCGTGCAACGGCACAGGTTGCCCGCCAGGCCGAAACGCACTTCGGTTTCGGTCGGGTTCGGGTTTTTTTCCAGCAAGGATTTCGCGGCAATCAACACGCCTGGCGTGCAGATACCGCATTGCAGCGCTGCCATTTCCAGGAATTTGCGTTGCAGCGGGTGCAGATCACCGCCCTGCGACATGCCCTCAATGGTGCCGAGTGACTTGCCTTCGGATTCCACCGCCAGCATCAGGCAGGCGCAAACCAGGCGGCCATCCACGGTGATGGAACAGGCACCGCAATCGCCCGTGCCGCAGCCTTCCTTGGCGCCGGTCAGGCTAAGCGGGCCGCGCAGCGCATCCAGCATGCTGTCATGCGCTTCACACAGGAACTCCATCGGTTCCCCGTTAATGGTGGTCGAAACATGCATTTTGGACATTGTTCAGCTCCGGCTGGCGCGTTCGGCGGCGATGGCAACGGCGCGCTTCAAGAGCACGCCGGCAACCTTGGTGCGATAGGCAATGGTGCCGCGCTTGTCATTGATGGGGCGGCAAGCAGCGCTGCAAGCCGCAGCAGCAGCGGCCACCGCAGCGGGTTCAAGCTTGGTGCCGACCAGCGCCTTGCCAGCGGCTTCCACCAGCATGACAACCGGTGCGACGGCGCCAAGCCCAACGCGGGCGGCGGTGCAAACACCATCCTTCATGGTCAGGCTGACACCGCAGCCAACCACCGCGATATCCATTTCGGTGCGCGGGATCATGCGCAGATAGGCATCGCCCGAACCGGCGGGGCGCGCCGGCAGGGTGAAGCTCACCAGGATTTCACCGGGGGCAAGATTCGTCTTGCCCGGGCCGGCCGGGAAGGCTTCCACCGGCATTTGCCGGCGGCCATTCGGGCCCTGCACCGTCACCACCGCGCCGGCGGCGACCATGGCGGGTACGCTGTCACCGGCAGGGGAGCCATTGCAGAGATTCCCACCCGGGGAGGCGCGACCCTGCACCTGCTTTGACCCGATCAGGTTCACCGCTTCCAGCACACCCGGCCAAACTTTGCCAAAGCGCGGATGGTCGGAAAGAGAGGCCGCAGACACAGCCGCACCCACGGTGAAACTGCCATCGGCATTTTCCGTAATGCGCGTCATTTCCCCGATTTTCTTGATATCCACGATCAAACCGGGTGTTGCGACGCCGGCGCGCATCTGCACCAGCAGATCCGTCCCGCCCGCCAGAATCCGCGCAGCCCCCTGGGCCGCTGCGAAGGCGCTGACCGCTTCATCAAGCGTCTGCGGCGCCAAATATCGAGTATCCGTCATGAGCGTTCCTGTCGTCCTTGCCTTGCTCTGACACCCCAGGTCAGGGGGCCATTCTTCCTCAGGCACTTAGAGTGGAACAAGGCTATAGTGGCGCGCAAGATCGGCATAGCCCCCGGCCGGCAATTGGGCGTGATTCGGGCGTTTCGGCCTTTACCGTTAGGGTCATGCTACAGGATGCTGGGCGATAGGGGAGGAAAACATGACCAAACACCTATGGGGCCGCCGCGCGGCCCTCATCGCCGGCGGAGCAGTTTTGGCCGCGCCGCGCCTGGCCCGCGCCGCTTGGCCGGAACGGCCTGTGCGCATCATCGTGGCCTTTCCGCCTGGCAGTTCCACAGATGTGGTCGCGCGCGCGCTGGCTGCGAAGCTTGAAACCCTGCTTGGACAGGCGGTGCCGGTGGAAAATCGCGGCGGCGCCGGGGGCAATATCGGTACCCAGGCAGTGAAGGGCGCCACTGATGGCCATACGCTGCTGATGCACAGCACGGCTTTTTGCGTGAATCCATCGCTCTATCGCGCGGCGGGCTATGGCTTGGATGATTTCACGACCATTGCCGTGGTGGCGACCGCGCCCAATGCGTTTTTCGTCCATCCTTCCGTACCGGCGCGTAACCTGACCGAATTGCTTTCCCATATGCGGGCCAATCCCGGCATGGCCTATGCCCATTCTGGCACCGGCACCACGCCGCATCTTGGGGCGGAATTGCTGTTCCGCACGCTGGCCAAGGTGGAAGCCACGCCGGTTGCCTTCGGCCCCGCCCAGGCGGCGACGGCGGTGCTGGCCAATCAGGCGCCGATCGGCAGCACCAGCCTGCCGCCCGCCCTGCCGCTGATCCGTGAAGGCCGGGTACGCCCGATTGCGGTTGCCGGGGCAGAGCGTGACCCGACGCTGCCTGATGTGCCGACCGTGGCCGAACAGGGCTTTCCAGGCTTTGCCGCTTCCACCTGGTTCGGGCTTTTCGCCCCGGCGCGACAATCATCTGATGCTTTGGCGCGGTTGGCCGCCGAAGTCCCGCGCGCCATGGCCGACCCAGAATTGAAAGCGCGGCTCGCGACACTTTCGCTGACTGATCCCGGGCTTGCCGGGCCTGCGGCGGCGGATTTCGTGCGGCGGGAAGCGCAAATCTGGGCCGAGGTGGTCAAGACCTCTGGCGCTACGGCGGATTGAGCGGGGCAAGGCTGATGCGTGATGTAACCCCTGAAAACCTTACCGCCGCCTTCGCGGCCTATGCCGCCAATGCCAAGGATGCGCGGTCGCGGGAGGTGTTATGCGCCCTTGCCAAGCATCTGCATGCCTTTGTGCGCGAAACGCGCCTGAGCCATGCGGAATGGATGGCAGCGCTGATGGCACTGACGCGCGCGGGGCAGATCAGTACCGAAGCGCGCAATGAATTTATCTTGTTCAGCGATCTGCTGGGTGTCTCGGCGCTGGTGGATATGGTGAATACGCCGCCGGCGGCGACCAGCTGTTCCAATCTTGGCCCGTTTCATCAGCGCGGCGCGCCGGCCTTGCCCAATGGTGGGGATTTATGGCGCGGCCAGGCCGGTGAGCCGCTTTTGGTGGTCGGGCGCGTGCTGGATGGGGGGACTGGCGCTGCGCTGGCCGGGGCGCGGCTTGATCTTTGGCAGAATGCGGATAACGGCTTTTACGCCGTGCAGGATGCCGCGCAGCCCGATAAGAATTATCACGCGCTGCTGGCCTGCGCGGCTGACGGCAGCTTCGCTTTCACCACCACTAAGCCCAAGCCCTATACCGTGCCCAATGATGGTCCGGCTGGGGATATGCTGCGGCTTTTGGGCCGTGATGCCTGGCGCCCCGCACATCTGCATGTGATTGCCGAAGCCCCAGGTTATCGCTCGTTGGTCACTGAGATTTTTCCCGATGATGACCCCTATCTGGACCGTGACGCGGTATTTGGCGTGCGCGCTGATCTGGTGGTTTCGCTGCGGCAGGTGGGGCGCGATGCCGCACCGGATTTCGTGGCCGCCCGTGAAGCCTTGCCCGAGCAATTCCTGATGGCGGAGATGGTGCTGCGTTTGGTGCGTGATCCGTAACGCCGGCATTCCGCAAGCGATTTCAATATAATCCAAAAATATGACGTGATTTGCCAGACGGGCAAGGCAGCACCGGCACCGGGCAGGGCAAGCGCTACTTTCATGCCGGCTTTTTCACGGCTTTCACGCGATCTTGACGGCGGATGGTATGCTGGTGCGTTGAATTTTTGAAGAATTGACGTCTACTACGCGGCTTTATCACGCCAATAATACTCCGCCATGTCAGTATGAGTTTCACTCATCGACCAGCCACACAACCTTCACATGCTTGGCCTTGCGGAAAGGGGTACCATGTCAGACATCAAGCCGACCGAGCAGGAATTTCTCGATGCCTTTAGGAAGTCAGGGAATCGGGCAACGAATGAGGTGGACAGGTTTGTCGGTGAACGTATTCGGCTTTACCGATCCATGATCGGCATGAGTCAGCAAAAACTTGCTGAGAATCTTGGTGTCACCTTCCAACAGCTTCAGAAATACGAGCGTGGCGAAAATCGTATTGGTGCCGGCAGATTGTTGATGCTGGCAACAGCGCTCGGCATTCCAATCACCTTTCTTTTGGATCAGGAAGGTTTTTCGCAGCGACAAGACGGTGAACAAGTCATTGGCGTCGAATCGCATGAGACGACGCGCGACGCCTACAACATTGGGCGGGCTTTTTCGCAAATTACAGATCCCGAGGTCAGGCGATCCATTACAAGCCTAGTGCAGAGCTTGGCGCGTCACGCCGAAGCGGGCAGTGCTTGAAAGTTGCTGATTGGGACGAGGAATTTCAAACAGAAGCGTTTTTATAGTTCACGTCAGCGCGTAATTTTTTTCGAAAAAGGATCAAATTTCGGCGAATTGATCCGGCATGATATCATCCCAGCCAATCGCGGCGGGCAGCAAATGCGCAGCCGCGATGGCGCGTGATAATGCTGGCAGCGCTTCAAGTTCTTGGCGGCTGAAACTGCGTTCCATGTGCATCGCTGCCGCCCAAAGCCGTAATATCGCCAATTCAAGCGCAGGCGTGATAAGTTGATCATCTGGCATATCATCACCATCGCGTGGCATCACGATTTTCCTTTGCTAATATTACGAGTAGTGTACGCAAATAAAGGCAAAAAACAAGGAGCCTTTTGCATAATTTCACCGCTGGTGTAAGGGTTTTTTCTGATAATCCTACAAAGGTTCATCCGGGGACGCTGGATGAGAGGTCATTCCTTAGTGGGATCATCCCGTTCTTTCGCACGCTGGGTTTTGCGGAGGCTAACTGCATAATCGCCAAGTTTGCGATGTGGGTCCTTGTTTGGGCGCACGATGGTGTGGCGGAAATCATTCCAGTCCGCCTCTTCAAACCCTGAAAGGTCATCAATGATCGAGAAATTTTCGGCAGCAGCGCCATAGGCTTCGCGGGGGAGGGGCTGTACCTGCAGAAAGGGGAAGTTCGGATCGAATTCGATCGGGTGATGCGTGCGCGTAAGCCGCACATTGATGAAAAGCGGGCCGAACCAGCTACTGGTTTCGACAATGCCTTCATAGCATTCATAGCCGCGGTTGCGGACAAAATTCGCTGGCGCGCGGATCAACGCGGCCCAGCCCGGTGCGGTGCGCATTGCAAGGCCGCTCCAGATCTGTACCAGGCCAGGTTCGATGAAGGTGCTGAGGAAGGGCGGCGAATAGCCCTTGATGTCATCCGGTGCGACATCATCGAATTGCGGCGCGAAATGCGGAAATTGCGCGGTGGTGAGCGGGAACCAATCTTCCACCCCATCATAGGTCCAGATCACATCCGAACCATCCCACATCAGCTTGAAGCCGATCGGCGGGAAAATATACCACCCGAAGGAAGAAGCGGTTGTCATTGCTTCACAAAAACGAAAGGCGCGTGTCGGCATGGTGCCCGCCGCCGCGCGATCAGCGCGCTGAGGCGGGCGCGCTGAGGGGATCATGCGGTAGAAAGTGGCAAGTGGCGTTTCCGCCTTGCGGAGTTCAGTCACGTTCCTGCCTGTCACGCGGTTGGGGGATGAGGGAGGAGAAACTCTTCCGCAAACTCCCCCAAGCCGCCATTCGTGGGGCGCCTTGTCCCCTGCGCCATGGGCCTTTGCTTCAGCGTGGCAGGCTTGGGGCGCATCCGCCGACGCGCACCTTGCCGGCATCAGTGGCGGCATCGGCGGAGCGGCGTACCGGCGGCAGGCTTGGGGCGCATCCGCCGACGCGAACCTTGCCGGCATCAGTGGCGGACACGCGCACCGGCGGTAGGCTGGGGGCGCAGCCTCCGATGCGGACCTTGCCGTTACCGGCAACCGCGGCCCCACCAAGGGAGACCGGCTTCATGGAGGGAATCTGTTGAATGTGCGTGTCGCTCATTTTCTCATCTCCTGAGTTTTGGCTCCGACCTGTAATCTACCTGGGGTTGAGCCGGATCCGTTGGATTGCTTCGATATCTGTCAGCTTGGCGGCTAGGCGTGAATAGACTGTGAAGCCAGCATCAGCGCAGCGTTAAAAAAGCGCATTTTCGCGTGAAATAATCCTTGCGCACTACAACCACAGGTTATACTCTGGTTGAGTAACGTTCCCAATGAACAATCACGGGGGTGGCATTGGCGATACAAAATGCCAATCAGAACAACCTTGTGGCGCTCGATGTCGGCGCCCGGCAGGCGATTGTTCGCATCCACCTCCTCGGCGCGCTTCGGGCCATCAGCTATCTGGGTGAGGATCTGGTGCCCCGCGGCCGCAAGGCCCGCGCCATCCTGGGCTATCTTTGCCTGCATGCCGGGCAGCGGGTGCCAAGGGCCAAGATAGCCGCCCTGCTGTGGGACCGGGTGCCGGACCATCAGGCCCGCGCCAGCCTGCGCCAATCCCTGCGGGAATTGCTACAGGCCTTCGGCTCCTTGGCGGATGAGGTGCTGGAAACGGATGCTGAAATGGTCCGATTGAGCCAACGGGTTTGCTGGGTGGATAGCGCCGCCATCCTGGCCGGCCCGCACCCTGCCAATCTGCTCCGGACCGATCTGGCGGCACTCTGTGAAGGCGAATTGCTGGAAGATTTGAACGGGATATCGGAAGCCTTTGACGAATGGCTGCTGATGGAACGCGCGCGCTTCGCGACTGAAGTCACCGCAGTTTTTGATGAGGAATTGCACCAGATTGCCCAGGCGGACGTTCCCGCCGAAAGGCGCGCGGGCCTCGCGCGCCGGATCATCGCCTGTGAACCAACACATGAAGGTGCCAGCCGCATCCTGATGGCCGCCCTGGCCGATATGGGAGAGAAAGCACAGGCGCTCCGCGAATTTGAACGCTGCCGTATGGCGATGCAGAGCCGGTTGGAGGTTGAACCATCGGCCGAAACCAGGGCGCTTTACGAAAGGCTGCGTTCAGCGCCAACACGCCCTAAGATTGAGAATGGGCATGGCACCCTGGCGCATGGTGAACCACGCGCAAGCATTGCCGTTTCGGCGCCCATGGCGTCGCGGTTGCGGATTGGTGTCATTCCCTTCCAGGCAACAAATGAGGAAAATGGGCAACTGGCCTTTTCACTCAGCCAGGAAATCGCCTCTGCCCTCGCGCGGTTCCGCTGGTTTGATGTGGTTGCTGCGCTGACGCCGCAGCCGCAGACCGTGCAATGGGATGAGGCCTTTCTCCGCGCCAAGGGTTGGCATTACGCGGTGGAAGGTAATCTGATCAGCGGCGCGGAGAAAATCAGCATCAGCATCCGGCTTTTGGATATCGGCCAGGATATCCGGCCGGTCTGGAGTGACCGGTTTGAATTTGCGACCACGATGATGGATCAACTCCATGACCGTGTGGTGGCGCCGGTGGTTGCACGCATTGATCCGGCGATCCTGTTTATTGAAGGACAGCAAACAAGGCCACGCTGGTCAGATGCTACGAGCCTGGTGCTGCAAGCCATTCCGTTGTTGTCAACGATGCAGCGTGCTGCGTTTGAAAAGGCAGGGGGCCTTTTGAACGAAGCGCTCGTAAAAGAACCGCATAATGCGAAAGCCAATGCCTGGGGGGCATATTGGCACATATTTCACATCGGCCAAGGTTGGTCCTCAAACCCGCAGCAAAGTCTTGAAAAGGCCCAGCGGCTAGCGTTCGAAGCGATCAAGCAAGACCCCGATAACGCTGAAGCTCATGCAATTTGCGGGCATGTTTGTTCCTTTCTGGAGAAGGATTTTGACTCGGCGCGGCACTATCTGGATGTCGCCTTAAGGCTCAATCCCAATGTCGCCTTCATCTGGGCGATGAGCGCAGCGACATATTGCTACATGGGGCAGCCCGCCATGGCGCTCCAGCACTTGGAGCGCTACACGACGCTTACCAGCTTCGCGCCGAATGCTTATTTCGGCGATACCATTTATACCCTGGCGCATTTGATAAGAACGGATTTCGATGCGGCATCCAAATTTGGCCGCCGAGCCGTGCGTGCTTATCCTGATTTCTCCAACGGCTACAAACCGCTCATCGCAGCACTCGGCCATCTTGGCCGTCCTGATGAAGCCGCGTCTTATTTGCAAAAACTCCTGCAATTGGAGCCACATTTCACCATTGCACGCTTCATCGGGAGCTACCCGCTCGCCCGGCTGGAGGACCGCGACAATTATGCGCGCGGTCTGGAATTGGCCGGCGCGCCAAAGGGCTGAAGCCTTGCGCTGCACAGCCCCTCGCGCGTGATTGGGCCTTAGCGTGTCGACCCACGCCCAAAGCGTTACGACGAAAGCCAAAGCAAACACCAAGCTCCATGGCATCTTATGGGCAGCGCTCACGGTCATTGTCTGGTCAGCCTGGCCGGCTTTCACCCGGCTTGCGGTTACCGAATCCGTCACCCCCGCTGATATTGTCCTGCTACGCTATGGCATTGGCGGATTGATCCTGCTGCCGGTGTTGCTGCGCCTTGCGGGTTCCATGCCGCGCCATGCCTGGCTTGAGGGGCTCTGGTTCGCGCTCTTGCAAGGTGCGCCGCTCGCCATGTTGACGGCACAGGGCTTGGCCCTTGCGCCTGCGGGGCATTTGACGCTTTCCACCGGCCTCATGCCGCTATTCACCAGCCTGCTTTGTTTTTATTTTCTAGGTGAAGCGATTTCACGCCTGCGCAAATATGGTCTGGCGCTGATCACGCTTGGTGCGCTCGCCATTGGTGGTGTCAGCATTGCCAGTATCCATCTTGATTACTGGAAGGGCGATATTCTGTTTGTTTGCGCGGGCATGTTGGGCTCTGTCTATCTGCTGCGCATGCGCCGTTCCGGGCTTTCCGCCTTACAGGGTGCAGCCTTGCTCAGCGTCTATTCGCTGCTCATCTATTTGCCGTTTTTCGTATTTTTCTTTTGGGGCTCGTCGAAGCTTACGCAAATTCTGGTCTCGGATCTACTGTTTCAGGGCTTCTATCAGGGTGTGCTGATGGGCGCCTTGACCATCTTCTCGCTCGGGCGTTCGACCATGCTGATCGGCGCGCCGGCGACAGCCATGAGCCTCGCGCTGCTGCCGGTCGCCAGTTTTTTGCTGGCCTTCTTCATCCTGGACGAAGTGCCGACCTTCTTCGAAATTCTGGGCGCTATCGCGATCAGCCTTGGGGCCTTCCTTGCCGCGCTATCGGCGCGTTCGCCCAAACCCGCCGTAAAAGTCACGTAGGTTAGTTGATCGCATTTTCCGAGCCGCCCAGTGAAACCACTTGGCTTGAAAATGCTTAAAGACCAAGCGCCGGCAAATCCAACACCCAGGGCAAATCCGTATCCCCCGTCGTCGCCCCCGCGCGCGTCAGCAGCGCATGCGCCTGGCCGCGATGATGCGTCTGGTGATTGAAGAAATGCCCAACCGCAATCCAAAGCGACATGCTCACTTCACGCCCAACAATGCCTGAATACCAGGTCAGCGGCGCGGCCAGGGTTTCGGGCGTCAGGCGCGCTGCCCAGGCTTCGATCTTCGCATCCACGGCCGCGCGGCGCGCTTTCAACTCAGCCCAATCCGTGATCATGACAGGGCTTTGGGTCATGCCGACACTCGGTTTTTCCCAAGCGTCAAAGCGGCTCATCCAAGTGGTATCACCCCACACCAGATGGCAAAGCGTGCCCTGAATACTGCCCCAAAAGGCACCGCCATCTGACTGCCGCGCGCTGGCATCCAGCCCATCGGCGGCACCGTAAAGCCGGCGATTCATCTCAGAATTATAGGCCGCCATCATGCGGCACCAATCGGGCGAGATCATGCGTTACCTATCTGCTTGAAGAAGAAAATAGTCGCCGAGGCGCTGCCATCCGCATTCAGCGCAAAGCCCGGAATGCGCCCGGCTTCCTGCCAGCCAAGGCGACGATACAGCGCCTCACCAGCATCATCCGCGCGGGTGTCGAGTGTGAGCAAGCGCCGCCCGCGCTGCGCGGCCTCAGCTTCCAAAGCCGCCATCAGCGCTTGCGCCACGCCACGCCGCCGCGCTTTTGGATGCACAAGCAACTTCGCCACTTCCGCGCGGTGCGGCTGATTGGGCGGCATTGCCAAATCAAGCGTGACCGTGCCTACCAATTCGCCATCCGCCCAGGCGACCCAAATGGCTTTATGGCCAAGCGCGATATCGGCAAGGCTCCGTCGCCAGAAGCCCTGCGCGGCCTCGGCACTCAAAGGTGGCAGGAAGGAAACCGAAGCGCCGGCGGCAACGCAGGCAATCAGAATATCCGCCAAGGGCCTTTCGGCATGTTCGGCCGCGGAGGCATCCAGCAAATGCACCGCGGCACCACGCGCCGGCTTGAGGAAGGGAAATTCCAGCGAATTGGAAAGATCATTCAAAACGCGGATCGGCCCCTGCCGCACATAGCCAAGCTTGGCGTAGAAGCTATGCGCGCGGGTGAAGCGTGTGTCGGACCAAAGCCGGATCGCCTCCGCCCCCGCGTCACGCGCATGGGCTTCTGCGGTAGTCAGCAAAGCCGCTGCCACGCCTGTGCCGCGTTGGCTGGCCGCAACATACATGCGGCAAATCTCCCAATCCAGCGTCCCGGGCAGCGGATGCACCGCCACCATGCCCACCACCGCGCCCGCTTCTTCCGCCACCCAAAGCGCGCCATTCTGCGCAGCGAAATAGCTGGCGAG
>CAMCEP010000052.1 GCA_945873675.1 Asaia bogorensis | reverse complement strand
ACGCCGGTTGAAACCGTGATGATCGCGGCCTGCGCGCGGATGCACCCGAAAGCACCCGAGCCCTCTACCCCGCTGCCGCCCCAATCAAGCCTTGTGACGGGCGCGCTAAGGCGAATGGGCAGCCCTTCAGCCAAGCTTGCCACTAAGGTGCCAAGGCCCCGACGTAGCAGCAAATTCGGGCCATCCAGCGCAGTGGCGGCAAAATCATGCAGGCTCATGCGCGAAAGTTCCGCCGCGCAAATCTGCGCCCCTTCCCAATGCGCCACCAGTGCATCGAAGCGTCCGCCCTGAGGCGCGGCATCCGACGCGGGACGATCCGGCGCGCCATCGGCGGCGGCGGCTTCAATCACGCGCCAGAAGCGATCCTCGGCCGCGGCGAAGGCGCCACGTTCAGCGGTAGTGGCAAAACGGCCCTCGGTGAATAGCAGGCGCTGGCGGAGCTTGTCGTGATCCAGCGTTTCGAAGCCAAGCGCTTCGGCAAAAGCGGTCAGTGGATTGTCATTGGACTGGTGCAGCCAGGAAGCGCCGTGATCAAAGCCGGTGGCATCCGTATAGGCGCGGCCACCGATACGGTCCTTCGCTTCCAGAACCAGGCAGGATAGCCCGCGCGCGCGGAGTGAACGGGCGGCAGCAACGCCCGCTACCCCGGCGCCAACGATCAGCACATCGGTTTCATCAGCGCTCATGCAGCGCCTTCAAAATTAAGCGTGACCCATGAGGCCGGATCACGCCGGCCGAACCTCACGCATTCCCACTCAAATAATCCATCGCTGCCTGCACACCGCCGGATTGATGCGGCACGCCGGCAGCGCGCAGACCCATCTCAACGCCGCTCAGCGTGCCGGTCAGTTGCAGATCGCCGAAATCTCCCAAATGGCCAATGCGGAAGACGCGGTCATTCAATTGGCCAAGCCCGTTACCCAGGCTCATGTTGAAGCGTTCCAGGATGGTGGTGCGTAGCGCGTTGGCGCTATGGCCTTCCGGCAGGCGCACCGCTGTCAGCACCGATGAATAATGCCGCGGATCGGCGCATTGGATCTCAAAACCCCAATGGCGCACGCAGCGGCGCGCGGCTTCTGCGTGCCGATCATGCCGGGCAAAGACGTTATCCAGCCCTTCTTCCAGCAGCATATCTACCGCCGTATCCAGCCCGTACAAAAGATTAGTCGCGGGTGTATAGGGGAAATAGCCCGTGGCGTTGGAAGCGATCATCGGCTGCCAATCCCAAAAACTACGCGGCAGCTTCGCCGTTTCACTCGCCTTCAGGGCCTTGGCGCTGATCGCGTTGAAGGACAGCCCCGGTGGCAGCATCAGCCCCTTTTGTGAACCCGAAACCGTGACATCCACGCCCCATTCATCATGCCGGTAATCCATGGACCCGAGTGAGGAGATGGTATCCACCAGCAATAGTGCCGGATGGCCGGCGGCATCCATGGCACGACGCACTTCGGCAATGCGCGATGTGGCGCCGGTGCTGGTTTCATTATGCACCACGGCGACAGCCTTGATGGTGTGGGCCTTGTCTTCGCGGAGCCGCGCTTCAATCGCTTCCACATCCGCGCCGCGCCGCCAATCGGTCCGCACGTAATCGGTCACGATCCCAAGGCGCGATGCCATTTCATGCCAAAGATGCGCAAACCAGCCGGTTTCGCACATCAGCACCCGGTCGCCCGGCGAAAGCGTATTGGCCAGCGCCGCTTCCCAGGCGCCGGTCCCGCTGGCCGGGTAGATCACCACCGGGCCTTGGGTTTTGAAAACACGGCGGATTTTCTCCAGTACCCCCTTGCCGAAGATACCAAAATCCGGCCCGCGATGGTCCATGGTGGGGTTGTCCATCGCGCGCAGCACGCGGTCCGGCACATTGCTCGGCCCTGGGATTTGCAGGAAATGGCGCCCGGCGGTGGGCTTGGATTGGAAATAGGCCATGATGGAATCCTTGTTTGTGGCCCCTACATGGGCGAAACCCCCCATCCATGCCAAGACCAGTTTTGCATAAGATGTTTCAGGACCACCCCGTATGAATGCCCTGCCCCCTGGCCGGATCGCCCCCGGCGACCCTCGACTGGCTACCCGCTTGAGGCGTGAGACCGGCGCCGAGGTGCTGTTTCGCCCCGCCGATCGCGGCCGCTATGCGACCGATGCGTCCATCTATCAGCAGGAACCGATAGGGGTGGTAGTGCCGCGCAGCATCGCCGATGTGGAAGCGGCTTTGGCGATTTGCCGGGAAGAAGGCGTGCCGATCCTGCCGAGGGGTGGCGGCACCAGCCAATGCGGGCAGACCGTCAACCGCGCCCTGGTGCTGGATTGCACCAAATACCTGAGGCGCGTGCTGGAAGTGGATGCCAAGGCGGGGGTGGCACGGGTGGAACCCGGCATTACCTTGGGCGCCTTGAATGACGCGCTGAAGGCCCATGGCGTTTTCTACCCGGTGGACCCTTCCACCTGGCAGCGCTGCACCATTGGCGGCATGGCAGCGAATAATTCCTGCGGATCGAAATCCATCCGCTACGGGCTGATGGCCGATAATGTGCTGGCGATTGATGCGCTGCTGGCGGATGGGTCTCGGTTCCGCTTTGGCGATCTGCCGGATAATCTGGGCGCCGAAGTACCGGGCGGCATTGCTGATCTGATCCAGCGCCTGCGGGCGCTTGGTGCGCGGGAGGCTGAGGAGATCGCCGCGCGTTTCCCCGAACAACTCCGCCGCGTGGGTGGGTATAATATCGAAGCACTGACGCCTGCCGCGCGGGCGGCGGGGCGTGGCAATCTGGCGCGGTTGCTGGTGGGGTCCGAAGGGACCTTAGCCTTTTCGGCGGCGCTGGATTTGAAACTTTGGCCGATCAAGCCGCGCAAGGTTTTGGGCATTTGCCAATTCCCGAGCTTCCGCAAGGCGATGGAAGCATCGAAGCATCTGGTTTCGCTAATGCCGGAAGCAGTGGAATTGGTGGATCGCACCATGATCGATCTGGGCCGTTCCATCCCGATCTATCGCGCGACCATTGACAAAATGCTGATCGGCGAACCGGATAGCCTGCTGATTGTGGAATTCCACGGCCAGGAAGATGGCCCGCTGCTGCGCGATTTGGCGCGGCTGGATGAAATGATGGCGGATCTGGGCCATCCCGGCCAAGTGGTGCGCGCCACTGATGCGGGCTTTCAGGCCGCGATTGCTGAGGTGCGTGAAGCTGGCCTCAATATCATGATGTCCATGAAGGGCGACGGGAAACCGGTTTCCTTCATTGAAGATTGCGCCGTCGGTTTGGATGATCTGGCCGATTACACCGAAAAGCTGAATGAGGTTTTCGCCAAGCATGGCACCAAGGGCACCTGGTATGCGCATGCGTCCGTGGGCTGCCTGCATGTGCGGCCTGTGCTGAACATGAAGGATGGCGCGGATGTTGCGAAAATGCGCGCCATTGCCGAGGAATGCTTCGCGCTGGTGCGCGCATACAAGGGCAGCCATTCCGGCGAACATGGTGATGGCATTGTGCGGTCTGAATTCCATCGCCCAATGTTTGGGGATCGTATCGTTACTGCCTTTGAAGAAGTGAAGGACGCGTTTGACCCGCGCGGTTTGCTGAACCCCAACCGCATCACGCGCCCGCCGCGCATGGATGATCGTTCGCTGTTTCGCTATGGGCCGGATTACGCGGCGGATGCGGCGATAACGCCGGTCCTGGATTGGTCCGATTATCCGGGCCCGCTTGGCGGCCTGCTGAGCGCGGTTGAGATGTGCAACAACAATGGCACCTGCCGAAAGTTTGATGCCAATGTCATGTGCCCATCCTATCGCGCGACGCGGGATGAGGCGCATCTGACGCGCGGGCGGGCGAATACGCTGCGTCTGGCACTCACGGGTCAATTGGGACCGGATGCGCTGGCGGGGGATGAAGTCGCCGCCGCCATGGCGCTGTGTGTTTCCTGCAAGGGCTGCAAGCGCGAATGCCCAACGGGCGTGGACATGGCGCGCATGAAGATTGAGGCTTTGGCCGCGCGCGCCAAGCGCCATGGCGTGCCCTTGCGCGAACGCCTGATCGCGCGCCTGCCGCGCATTGCGCGCTTTGCTTCCATGGCGCCCATTCTGTTCAATCTGCGCGACATGATCCCGGGCCTGCCGGCGCTGACGCAAAGCATGCTGGGCCTGGCGGCGGATCGGCCCCTGCCGCGTTTTCGCGGTGATGTCTTTCATGATTGGGAATTGCGCGCCCCGGATGGCCGAGCGAATGAGGTGATCCTGCTGCCCGATGCCTTCAACCGCTATTTTGAACCGGAGAATTTGCGCGCTGCCATCCGTGTTTTGCGTGCTGCCGGCTATGATCCTGCCGTGGCGCGGCCGCCACGCGGTATGCGCCCCTTGGATGAAGGCCGCACGCTGCTCGCCGCCGGGATGGTGGAGGAAGCGCGGATTGAAGCGCGCCGCGTGATCGCTGCCCTGGCGCCCTTCGCATCGCCGGTGGTGGGCATTGAACCTTCATCACTGACCACGCTCCGCGATGAATTCCTGGTGTTGTTGCCGGGCGAAGAAAGCCGCGCCCTTTCCCAGCGCGCCTTACTGCTGAGCGAATTGCTGGAACGCGACAAGCCAGCGCTTGCCTTCAAGCCATTAGAGGCAACCGTGCATATCCACGGCCATTGCCATCAAAAAGCTTTTGGCGCCTTTCCAGCGGCGGTCGCGTTGCTGAAGCGCATCCCGGGCCTTACGGTAAAGCCCATCACCTCTTCCTGCTGCGGCATGGCGGGGGCTTTTGGCTATCAGGCGGAAAGCCAGGATGCATCGAAGGCGATGGCAGAACTCTCACTCCTGCCGGCGGTGCGTGCCGCTGCTGACAAGGACTTCATCATCGCTGATGGCACATCCTGCCGGCATCAAATCGGTGATCTTGGTGGACGCGAAGCGATCCATTCCGTGCGGCTTTTGGACCGCGCCTTGGCATGAGCGACGCTGAAGCCATTCGCGCCTTCTGGTATGCCGAGGGGCGCGAGACTTATCGCCCGATCTGGTTTCAGAAGAACGATTCTTTCGATGCAGAAATCCGCGAGCGTTTTGGCGCGCTGATTCGCCCAGCGCGGGAAGGTGTGTTTGATTCCTGGGTGGCCTCACCGGAAGGCGCACTCGCACTGCTGATCCTGCTGGATCAATTCCCGCGCAATGTGTTTCGCGGCAGCGCGGAAGCCTTTGCGAGTGATGCCCATGCCCGCGCCATTGCGCGCGCGGTCGTGCTGGAAAAGCGCTTTGACTTGCAACTTGGCCCTTACGAAAAGCCCTTTCTCTATCTGCCTTTCGAACATAGTGAGGCACCGGCAGATCAGGATTTGTCTGTCGCGCTGTTTGAAGGCTTGCGCGATATCCCGCATCATGCGCGGGAAAAAGGCGCGATTGACTATGCCTGGCGGCATCGCGTGGTGATCCAGGATTTCGGGCGGTTCCCGCATCGCAATGCTGCGCTCGGCCGGGTTTCCTCGCCGGTGGAACAGGCTTGGCTGGATGCTGGGGGTGGCTTTTGATGGCGCTACCGATTGCCATCATTGGCGCTGGTCTGGCTGGCATTTCGGCGGCACGTGCGCTGATTGCGCGCGGCCATGCGGTGACGATCTTCGACAAGGGCCGCGGCCCGGGCGGGCGCTTGGCAACACGGCGCATTGAAGCTGAAGGGCGCAAGCTGCAATTCGACCATGGCGCGCAATATCTACGTGCCGAGGGTGCTGATTTCGCCACTGCCTTGACCGAGGCTGGAACCGCGCCCTGGCCGGATGCCGCGCGCCGTGTTGGTGTGCCTTCCATGTCGGCGGTGCCGCGCGCCTTGCTTGGCGAGATTCCCTGCATTGCCTCCCGCCATGTCGGGCAGATTGAGGGCAGCCCCGGCGCCTGGATGCTGCGCCATTGGGAAGCGCGGCTGGTGCGCCCTGGCAAGCCCTTGCCTGATTCCGCACCAGAAGAAGCCGGCCCCTTTGCCGCGGTGCTGCTGACCATGCCCGCCACGCAAGCGCGTGAGGTGTTGGGGCAGAACGCGCCGAGCCTAAATGATGCGCTTGCTTCCATTCGCTACGCGCCATGCTGGACCGTAATGGCATCCTTCGCAGCGCCACTGCCTTTGCCGGAAACGCTACGCCCAGAAGCCCATGCCATTGGTTGGGCGGCACGCGATTCCGCCAAGCCAGGGCGCGATGCGCGCCAAGAAAACTGGGTGATCCAGGCGGCACCGGCCTGGACCCGCGCGCATCTGGAATTGCCCGCCGACGCCATCACGCAACCTTTGCTGGCCGCGCTGGCAAGCTTCAGTATCGCGCCCTTGTCAGCGCCCTTCATGGCGGTCGCGCATCGCTGGCGCTATTCCCTGCTTGAAGCGCCTTTGGGCGAGCCATGTCTGTGGGATGGCGCGGCGCGCATTGGCTATGCCAGTGATGGCTGCATAAGCGGGCGCGCTGAAGCGGCCTGGCAAAGCGGTGCAGCGCTTGCGGCCCGGGTGCTGGCATGAAACCCGCGCGTCCCGCTTTTGCCGATGATATCATGGCAAGCCTGGAAGAAGCCTTTCGGCTGCTGGCGGATGCTGTACCGAATCGGCGTAGCCCTTCCCATACGCCAACCATCGCCAGCCTGGATGATGCGGGCGCGCCCAGCTTGCGCACGGTGGTTCTGCGTGGCTTTGATGCGGATGCCCGCAGACTGCGTTTTCATACCGATCGACGCAGTGACAAGGCGCGCGGTATTGCGCGTGATCCGCGTGTGATGATGCATTTCTATGATGCCGCGCTGCATGTGCAAATGCGCGTCGCGGGCCGCGCGACACTGCATTTGGATGATGCGGTCGCCGATGCCGCCTGGGCGGGCAGCCAACGCAGCAGCCGCATGTGCTATGCTGCGCCCGATGCCTCTGGCGCCATTGTGCCCGCTCCGCCAGCCGCGCCGCAGGATACGGAAATCGGTCGGCCGCATTTCGCCGCGGTGGTGATTGGCTTTCATCGTCTGGAATGGCTTTGGCTTGCCGCCGCCGGGCATCAACGCGCGCGCTTCATCTGGGATGAAGCGGGCAATCTTACCGCCGATTGGATCGCGCCATGAATATCGAAGCCATCACCGCCGCCATGCTGCAGATCGCCACCGAACGTGGGCCGGAAAAAAGCCTGTGTCCCACCGATGTGGCGCGCGCTGTTTCTGCCGAAAACTGGCGCCCCTTATTGGGCGCGGTGCGTAAGGTGGCCGCCGATCTGGCGCGCCAGGGCAAGATTGAAATCCTGCGTAAGGGCAAACCCATCAACCCCGATGACATGCGGGGCGTCATTCGCTTGAGGGCCACATCATGATCTCTGCCCTGTTTTCTCGCGGCGCTGATGGCATTCCCGCCCCCGCGCCGATTGATTTCGCAACGCTGCAATTGCCGCCATCGCCCAATACCTGCCTGCTGACGCCGAGCGTCGCACCGGGGCAAGGGCATTTGCAGCGAGACCCTCTGCCAGCCTCACCGGAAGCGGTAATCGCGGCTTTGAATCGCGTTGCGGCCGGCATGCCACGCTGCTTTCCACTCACGCGCTTTCCGGCGCGCAACCAGGCGCAATGGGTGGTGCGCAGCGCGCTGATGAATTACCCCGATATTGTGGTGGCGGAAGCGGCACCCGTTGCGGGCGGCACCGGGCTTTGGCTGTATTCGCGCAGCCTGATTGGCTGGTCTGATCTGGGCGTCAATCGCGCGCGTGTCATGGCTTGGCTCGCGGCGCTGGAAGCAGCGCTGCGCGCAGGTTAGGCGCACGCCATGCGCTGGATCATCACCTTCATCGCCGAATCCTGGGCGCTGATCGCCCCCTTTTGGCGGAGCGAGGAACGCTGGCGCGCACGCTTGCTGCTGGCGGTGGTGATCCTGCTCAATCTTTCGCTGGTGGGCATGACGGTGCTGCTCACTTATTGGCAGCGCGCCTTCTACAATACGCTGGAAAGCAAGGATTGGGATGGCTTCATCGCGCTGCTTTTCAGCTGGCATCGCACGGAAGCCGAGGGGCTGCTGCCAGGCTTTGTGCTGGTGGCCGCGCTTTATATTCTGATTGCGGTGTATCAGCTTTATCTGCGCCAAGCCCTGCAAATGCGTTGGCGGCGCTGGCTGACTGATGTGTATCTGGCGCAATGGCTTTCTGATCGCGCCTATTACCGCATGGCCTTGACCGATCCCTATACGGATAATCCGGATCAGCGCATCGCTGATGATGCGCGGCTGTTTGTGGAAGAAACACTTGGACTTGGTATTGGCTTGCTCAATTCCATTGTCACGCTGGGCTCCTTCATCCTGGTGCTTTGGGCGCTCTCCGGGCCAGTCACGGTGCTTGGTGTTGAGATTCCGGGCTATATGGTCTGGGTGGCGCTGATCTATGCGCTGCTTGGCACCTGGCTTGCGCATCTGATCGGGCGGCCGTTGATTGCGCTCAATTTCTCGCAGCAAAGGCTGGAAGCGGATTTTCGTTACGCGCTGGTGCGGCTGCGTGAAAATACCGAAGGCATCGCGCTTTATGGTGGGGAGGCTGATGAAAAACGCGGCCTCACGCAGCGTTTCAGCAAGCTGATGCTGAATTGGTGGGAGATTATGCGCGCCACCAAGCGGCTCACCTTCTTCACCGCGGGCTATGGGCAGGTGGCATCCATCTTCCCGATTGTGGTTGCCGCACCCGCCTATTTTGCAGGGCGCCTGCCACTTGGAGGCCTTATCCAGACCAGCAGCGCCTTCGGCCAGGTGCAGGGCGCGCTTTCCTGGTTTGTGGATAATTATGCGCGGCTGACGGAATGGCGCGCGACTGTGCAGCGCTTGACTGGTTTTACCCAAGCGGTCGCCAAGGCGCGTGACGCCGGCGTGGGCCCGAAAGCCAGCAAGGCAGCTGCTCAAGGTCTTGCCATGCGCGATGTCACGCTCAAGCTCCCCGATGGGCGTGCGCTGCTGAGCGGCGCTGAGATGGATGTCGCGCCGGGCGAGGCAGTGCTGATCAATGGCCCTTCGGGTTCAGGCAAATCCACTTTGTTTCGCGCCATCGCCGGCATTTGGCCTTTCGGTAGCGGCACGATTTCCCTGCCGCAGGATGCACGCGCGCTGTTCCTGCCGCAGCGCCCATACCTGCCGCTTGGCACCCTGAAGCGCGCCGTATGCTACCCGGAAGATGAAGCGCGCTTCACCGATGCTGAGGCTGTGGCAGCGCTGGAGGAAGCAGGTCTTGGTCACCTGGCGCCCCGGCTTGATGATAGTGATAGTTGGGGCCAGCGGCTTTCCGGTGGCGAACAGCAAAGGCTTTCCTTCGCGCGTGCCTTTTTGCTGCGCCCGGATTGGCTATTCCTGGATGAGGCAACGGCAAGCCTGGACCCCGAAGGGGAAGCAGAATTGCACGAAAGGCTGAAGCGCGCCCTGCCTGGGCTGACAATGCTTTCAATCGCGCATCGCCCGGCTGTGGCGCGGTTTCATGACAGGGTGCTGCGGGTGGAAGATGGTCGGCTTGTGGAGAAAGACCATCACTGAGCGCGGTTAAGCGATGGCGCGCATTCGCCGCGCTGCTGCTTCGCCGATCATCACACAGGTGAAATGCAAATTGGCGCGGCAATCGGATGGCATGATGGAAGCATCCGCAACGCGAAGTCCTTCCACGCCACGCACCTTCAGATCAGGGTCCACCACGCCACGCGGGTCTTCATGCGCGGTCATGCGGCAAGTGCCGGCGGCGTGCTGGATGTCGCCTGCCTGATCGAGCATCAGCGTATCCAGCGCATCATCCGAAAGCGCGGCCGCTTCCGCCATGGTAAGCGCGGTTTCGCCAAAGGTAATGGCGTCTGTAATATCAGCCACCGGTGATAAGGCGCATAAGCGCGCCAGCCGCCGAACGCCATCACGCATCCGTAACCGATCAGCGGGATGATCCAGCATGTTCTCTTCAACCAAGGGCTGCGCATCCGGATCGGCCGAGGTCAAACGCACTTCGCCACGTGACAGCGCATCATAAAGTGCAACCCCAAGGCCGCCATTGGGTGCCACGCCGCCTTCCGCCAATCCGCGATGATTATAGGCGATGATGATCATGTCACGCTCACCACCGCCGGCTAATTTGCTGCTATATGTCAGGCAGCTATTGGTATGCCGCGCATCAGCACCTTCAGCGCGAAAGCCAGGCTTGAGTGCCAGGCTTGCGCGCAGGATCGGGTGATCCAAGAAATGCTGGCCGACAGCGGGCGCATCATGCAGAACGGTAATGCCCAAGCCTCGCAAGGCAGCGGCGGGGCCAATGCCGCTGCGCATCAAAATGCAGGGGCTATGGATGGCGCCGGCACAAAGCACTACTTCCTTCGCCCTGATTTCCTCAAAAGCGCCAGCGCCAAAGCGCACACGCACGCCGGCCGCGCGGCGCCCATCGAAGATTACGCGGTCAACCAGCGCATCACCGCGAATGGTAAGGTTGGCCCGCCCGCGCGCCGGTTCCAGATAGCCATCATTGGTGGTCACGCGTTGGCCGTGGCGCAGATTGATCGGGTTGCAGGAAAGCCCTTCGCCTTCTGGTGCGTTCAGATCCAGCTTTACGGGATAGCCCGCGATGCGCGCCGCATCGCGCAGCGCGCAATCAACCGCGCCCCAGTTTTCTTCTGGCATACGCCACACTGGAATGGGGCCACCCTGGCGCTTGCCCGGTGTGCCGTAATTCGCATCATCTTCGATGGCATCGAAAATTGGCATGACATCGGCGGCTGACCAACCCTCACACCCCGCTTCCGCCCAGGCATCAAAAGCGGCCGGCACACCACGAATGGCGATTTGTGCATTGACTGTGGAAGAACCACCAAGCGCCTTGCCGCGCCAATAGAATTTCGGCGTCTGGGCACGGGTGCGTCGCGTCATCAGCCCTGGCCATTGCCAGGCGGCCTGATGCGCGGGGTCATGCATGAAGGGCACGATATTGGGGCTGCGCAAAGCAGCTGGCGCTTCCGCGGCGCGCCAATCTCGTCCCGCTTCCAGCAGCAAGACCCGCCGATGAGAGTCTTCAGATAGCCGCGCTGCCAATGTCGCCCCCGATGAACCTGCGCCCACCACAATCACATCATACATGGCTGAAAATTCCTGGCTTTATTGTTCACCGCGCCATCAGTGCTTCGGCCCGCGCGCGTTGGGCATCCGGCAAATCCTCACGCGCCAGAAGTGCGGTCAAGGCATCACGCGCTTCAGTGGTTTTTCCTGTATTGATCTGCAATTCGGCAAGATCAAGCACGGGTTCCGCCATGGCGGGCGCAAGCCGTATGGCCTGTTGAAAGGCATTGGCCGCTTCCGCCTGATTGCCCAACTTGAGCCATACGCGCCCGAGCAAATGGCGAAGATCAGCGCTATTCGGGTCCTGATCCAACCCGCGGCGTGTGGCGAGCATGGCTTCCCGTGCACGGTTCATCCCCAGCAACACATTGCCTTCATGCAAAAGTGCCCAAGGGTCGCGTGATTGATCCGCCAGGGCCTTACGAATTTCCCTGAGCGCTTCATCCAGATTACCAGCCTGCGTGAAGACTTCAGCAAGCGCGACATGCACCCAGATGGCACGAGGATCGAGCTGCTGCGCACGGCGATAATCCTCAAGTGCCGCTTCCACACGGCCCAGGCGGAATTGCGCCGTGCCACGCAGATACCAGGCAGCGCCAAAATCAGGATTAGTCTGAATGATCACCTCAGCCACCTCAAAGGCATCGCGCGCGCGCCCTTCGCGCAAATAGCTCCGCCCCATCAGGCCGCGTACGGTGTTTTCCGCGGCAGTATCGCCGGCAGCGCTGCGCAGCAGGACGCGCAGCTTATCACGCACAATCGCTTGGTTTGGTTCGGTTTGCGCCACATGCCAGGCGTAAAGCCTGGGCTGGATCATGCGCCAAATCTCGGGGGCGGCGGCGTTCAGCAGCCGGTCCACCGCATCAGCCGGCACGCCATCAATATCGGCAATCAGCCCATGGCCCGCCAAACGCAGGCGTAGCTTCAATTGTTCTTTTTCCAGAATGATTTCGCCGGTAATGCGCCGGCTTGGCGTACCGAAAACGCTGCGCAGCAAGGTCGCCAATGCGCGCAGTGAAAGCCCTGCAATCGGCACATTGAAATCCGGCTGATCGCCGGCCAATTCAAGACGCTGTTGCCCAAGCTGTTCTGCCGTGACGGTATTTTGCACCAGCAAAACCTGATCAAGCAGGCGGAGTGCTACCACATCCGGCGAAAGCCCGGCTTCCGCCAGCCTAACCGGCACCTGGATGGGCGCGATTTCAATATCCTCGCGCCGCATTTCCCGCAGCAATAGCAGGACAAAAGCTGCCGCCAATAAAAGTGGCACAACACGGAACACGAAACCGTAAAGCCCATCCCAAAGGGCAACAATGAAACCGATCAGCCCTTCCGTTCTTGGTGGTGGCGCGGCCTCTTCATTCATGGCGCGTTCAGGAAGTTCCCTATGGCGGCAATTTGATCAGCGGCCATCAGCGCTGGCGCATGGCCTGCTTCGGCAATTTCAATCAGCTTCGTGCTTGGTTTACGCGCCATCTGTGCGGCGATATCCGCAGGGAGCACATCACTTGTCACACCGCGCAGAATAAGGACCGGGATGGCTATGGCCGCCCAAAGCGGTGAAAGATCAATATCCGCAACATCGCCGGCGCTGAAGGCACGAATAATGGCGGGATCATAATGCAGCCGCAGTACACCATCAGCGCCCCGCCTGGCTGAAGTTTCTGCCAAATGCCGCCATTCGGCATCAGTCAGATTGCCGAAGGGCGCATGTACGCCACGCAAATACGCTTCCAGCGCCGTGATATCGGCAAAGGAAGGTGCGGCAAGATTGATGTAATCACGGATACGTTGGAGTGAGCTGGCAGGGATTACCGCACCAATATCATTCAGCACCATGCGCCTGACGGCGTTGCCGGGTGTGGCAGCAATGCCCATGCCGCAAATGCCACCCAAAGATGTGCCCACCCAATCCACCGGCCCATCCATCCGCGCCAGCAAATGCGCCAAAGCCTGGGAATAGATCGGCGGCTGATACAGCGCGGGATCAGGCAACCAATCCGAAGCGCCACGCCCCGGCAAATCTGGACAAAAGACGCGCCGACCGGAAGCGGCAAGTGCTGCGGCGAGTGCATCAAAATCCCGCCCGCTACGCGTCAGCCCATGGACGCAAATCACCGGCGTGCCATCCAGCGGGCCCCATTCCAGCCAGCGCAGCGTGAAGAAACCCGCAGGTGACAGCCAGCGCAAAGCGCCAGCACGGGCACCCGCGGGCAGCGCCATCACAAAATGCCTTTTTCCTTGAGCGCGGCAATTTCCGCCGCACTCATTTTCAGAACATCACTCAGCACGGCATTGGTATGCTCACCCAGCACGGGCGGCGCACTGCGATAGCTTGGCGGCGTTGCCGAAAGCTTCACCGGATTGGCAATCACCTTCACTGTCTCACCACTGCCATGCGCCATCTCCACCACCATCTCACGCGCTTGCACATGGGGATCGGCGAAGACCTGTTCCAGCGTATTGATGGGACCACACCCGATCTTGAGCGCTTCCAAAGCATCAATCCATTCCGCTGTGGTTTTGGATTTCATCAC
>CAMCEP010000051.1 GCA_945873675.1 Asaia bogorensis | reverse complement strand
TGTAAGTCTAACCTTCCCAGAGGGGCGCGCAAACCGCCCCGGTTGACCGCATGGCGCCATCACGCCAGCCTGCGCCATCCAATCCATGAAGGAGCATAAGATGTCCGACGATCAGGCGCTGTTTGATAAGGGTTTACCCATCCGCCGTGCGGTATTGGGCCCGGAATATGTGGATTCGTCCATGGCGAAGGCCGATGAATTCATGATGTCTTTCCAGCGCGCCACCACCGCCTGGGCCTGGGGCTGGGCTTGGGGCGATCCCACGCTGGACCGCAAGACCCGTTCGCTGCTGAATCTGGCGATGTTGACCGCACTCGGCAAAATCCCGGAAGTGAAGCTGCATGTAAAGGGCGCGCTGAATAACGGCATCACGGTGGATGAAATCAAGGCGACTCTGCTGCACGCCACCGCCTATTGCGGCATTCCTGCTGGGCTTGATGCCTTCAAGGCGGCGCATGAGGTATTGATCGCCGAAGGCGCGATTCCGGGGAAGAAGTGATGTCGGCAGCACTGAAGCGCATCGCCTTCGCCGGCATCGGCAACATGGGTTGGCCCATGGCGGCCAATCTGGTGAAGGCGGGATTTGAGGTGACGGTATGCGATGTGGTGCCAGGCCGCGCCGCATCCTTCGCGACCGAAACCGGGGCAAAAGCCGCCGCAACGCCGGCAGAAGCCGCTGCCGGCGCCGATTGCGTGGTGATGATTGTGCCGACCAGCAAGCAAGTTGGGGAGGCGGTGGAAGCCATGCTGCCATCGCTCAAGCCTGGCATGCTGGTGATTGACATGACCTCTGGCCAGCCAGGCCGCACGCGCGAAATCGCGGCGATGCTGGAAGGCCATGGCGTGCCGATGATTGATTGCCCTGTTTCGGGTGGCGTGCCGCGCGCCAAATCGGGCCAGCTTGCCATTATGGTGGGTGGACCAGCAGCAGAGATTGATCGGGCAGAGCCCGTGCTGAAGGCGATGGGCACTTCCATCTATCGCTGCGGCGATATCGGCGCTGGGCAGGCGATGAAGGCGCTGAATAATCTGGTCTCGGCCGGCGGGTACCTGATTGGCATTGAAGCCCTGCTGATTGGCCAGCGCTTTGGGCTTGACCCGACGACGATGGTGGATGTGCTGAATGCCAGTTCGGGCATGAATAATTCTACGCAAAAGAAGTTCAAGGAATATGTGTTGTCCCGCCGCTTCGATGCGGGGTTTGGGCTTGATCTGATGGTGAAGGATCTGTCCATCGCGCTGGAAGTGGGGCGTGAAACCACAACGCCCGCGCCATTCTCAGCGCTCTGCCGGGAAATGTGGCTGGCGGCCGCCACCACGCTTGGCCCGGGCGTGGATCACACCGCGGTTGCGAAAATGCTGGAACAAATGACCGGCACGGTGCTTGGGGGGAATCAAGAATCATGAATTGGGAAGTCTATGCCATCCGTTATGGGCGGCATGAACGCACGGCGCAGACGAATTTTCTGCTGCCTGTGCCCGATGCGCATGAAGCTATGCCGCTTGATTACTTCATCTGGTTGCTGCGTGCGCCGGATGGGCAGGAAATCGTGGTGGATACCGGCTTTGATGAGGAAACCGCTGCCGGCCGAGGCCGCACCATTGCGCGCAATGTGCGCGATAGTCTGAAGGCCATGGGCACCGATGCGGCCACGGTATCTGATGTGATCATCACGCATTTGCATTATGATCACGCGGGTTCGCTTGGCATGTTCCCCGGTGCGAAGTTTCACCTGCAGGAACGCGAAATGCATTTCGCGACCGGCCGGCACATGTGCGTGCATGCCATTCGCCTGCCCTTCGAAGCCGCGCATGTGGTTGCCATGGTGAAGGCGCTTTATGCTGATCGCGTCGTGTTTCATGATGGCGATGGCGAAGTGGCGGCGGGCGTTTCAGTGCATCGCGTCGGCGGGCATTCGGATGGTCTGCAAGTGGTGCGCGTGCAAACCGCGCGTGGGCCGGTGGTGTTGGCGTCCGACGCCATGCATTTCTATGCCAATGCACTCAGCGGCAATCCATTCCCGATCATTTTCGATCTGGGGGCGATGGCGGCTGGTTGGCGCGCGGCGAAAAAACTCGCGGGTGGTGATGATAGCCGCGTGATTCCGGGGCATGACCCGGATGTGCGGCGGCGCTTTCCGGAAGTGGCGGGGCAGGGGGGCGAAGTGGTTGCCCTTCATCTGCAACCGAAGGATTGAATTAAAAAGGGCGCCTGAAAATCCTTCAGGCGCCCCTTTAGGCAGATTTGCTGGACGGTTTTGCGTTGCGGTCCATGGGGCAGGGCAGGTCAGATTCAAAATAGGGCAGCCAGTACCAGTTTTCGATGCGGGGGCGCACCCATGCTTCAACCCGTTCGTCAATCTGATCGGCCAAGTACCGCGCAAGGGCTTGGCTGGTCGTGCCTTGCGGCCGTTCCAAGGCAGGTTGGACGACGATACGATAGCGCGCAAGTCCAAGCCTTTCGACGAAGGCAGGAACGATATTGATGTTGTGCCGCGCCGCAAGCCTCGCCGCAATCCAGCGGTTCCCCGCATAGGGCAGGCTACGCCCAAGGCTTGGCGACCAGACATAGCCATGCCTTTCCTCATCAACAAAAATGGCCAAATTCTTACCTTCGTTCACAGCGCGGTCGAGCCGTAGCACGGCATCGATACCAAGCATCGCGTTTGGTGAGGCGGGAATCAGTTCCAAATCCGGCCAAGCTTTGCGGGCCTGAAGCGCGATCTTTTCCCTGATCCCACCCCCAAGCGGCAAATAAAGCACAGCCGATCCACCCCATCTTCTGGCTAAGGCGCCAATCAATTCCCAATTGGCAATATGGCAGCCCAACAGGATGAAAGGCCTGCCTGCCGCATCCAGATGCTCCCCGCCCACTAGTTCGACCCGGCCTGACGCGTAAAGACGCTGGAGATTCGGATATTCAGCATAAAAGCTGCCAATCCTTCGGGTGAAGGCAATGACCCGCCGATCAAGCTCATCCGGGTCGGTGACCCCTGAGAAATGCGTAATGTTCCTGCGCAGCCGTTGTACCCAAAGGCTTGTACCTTTCAGCGCCACCCGCCCCTGTATGGCGCCCATTTCACCACCAAGCCAGGATGCCCAGGTGATTGGCAGGCGGCGCAGAAGCTTCACCATAAAGGCTTCGAACAATTCCTCCGTTTTCGGCCGTTCCTCCATTACGCCGCTCTCCGTGCGCTGAGGCGCATGGGCAAGCCTTGATGCGGCCGCAGCGTCAGGCGGCATTCGATCTCAACCTTGTGGTTCTTCTGCATTTCGGCAGTGAAACGCTGCGCCAGTGTTGCAAGGCACAGAATCCCCTCAACCATGCCGAATCGTAGCCCCAGACAGACGCGCCGCCCCACGCTGAAGGGAAGATAAATGAATTTGTCTGGACGCGGTTGATCCGGCAGAAAACGTTCAGGAATGAAATGATCCGGTTTTTCCCAATACGCCTTATGCCGATGCAAAAGCCAAGGCACGACGAGAATAATGGTATCTTTAGAAACCTGACGACCGTGCACCACATCATCTTGTCTTGCCTGACGGCTGAGGATGGGTACAGGTGGATAGAGACGCAAGGCTTCTTCGAAGACTGCGCGCGTATAATTCAGCCGGGGTACATCTTCCAGGCTTGGCGCCCGCCCGCCAAGCACTTCATCAAGTTCGGCATGCAGTCTGGCCGCGGCACGTGGACTATGGTTCAAAAGATACCAGCACCAGGCGAGGGAGTTCGCCGTTGTCTCATGCCCGGCCATGAACATCACAATCGCTTCATTACGCGCGGCATTCGCGCTGACAGGGCAACCACCGCCGTCATTTTCCCCATGTTTCAACAGATGGGACAGCAGCGTGAAGCGTCCCCCCTCACTACCGCTGCGATGGCGCTGAATAATGTGATCAATGACATACTGCACCATTTGCGCGGCCTTGCGGGCCCGGTAACGCCGAAGTGGGTTTGCAAGCCAGCCAAGTGCGGGAAGGCCCAATGTGTCAGCCAAACGGCTTTGTTCTATTTCCCGTTGATAGTCCGAAAAGCCACGCACGACCCGCGCTGCCTCTGCATCGCTTGTCTCATCGCCAAAGACAGTTCGGCCGATGATGCGTGCTGTAAGGCGCGCCATTTCCTCAAGCATACGGACCGAGCTGTCGGGTTTCAGGGCTTGCCATTGATCGGCAAGCCGACGCGCTTCCTCACACATCACGGTCGCGAAACCCTGCAATAAATCAGGTTCAAAGGCGGGCGCACAAAGCGCGCGGCGGGTTTGCCATAGCGCACCATCGCTCACAAAAAGGCCATCCCCCAGCAAAGGTTCCAGCGCATGGCGCATTTGCGGGCTTTTGCGGTCGTAATTATCGTGTTCTGACAGAAATACACGACGAACACTCTCGGCACTATTGCAGACAAGATAGCTCTGCTGCATGAGCTTAAAGCCAAAGCAGTCCCTTTCGTAGGCGTGGTTGGGCCATACTGAAAGGATGTTGCGTCTCAATGCCTGCAGCAGGTTCGGCAGGGAAAGGCGCTGCCCCTGCCCTGGAATACTGACGGGAACGCCCTCCCTTTCGTCAAAAGCAAAGCGATCAAGTGCCGCGAGATTGTTCAATCCGGTCTCGGCCATGACACCCTCTGGAAACGCTGCAGGCATCGCTTGATGAAACGTCGATCAGATAGCGTGCTGCAATAGCCTTTGCAAAAGCGTGAGCGATGCGCTCTGCAGTTGATCGGCCCCTGCCCATTCACTGTTCCATCTTCACGCCAGTACGTTCCACAACGCCCTTGAATTTGGTCAGCTCTGCCTGGAAAAAAGCGCGCGTATCGGCGGGCGTATTGGGCCGTGTCCAGGGTGAAATCCCGGCAATCAGGAAACGTTCCCGCAATTGCGGATCAGCCAGCGCGGCATTGATGGCGCGGTTCAGCGCTGTCACGGTGCCTTCCGGCATGCGCGGCGGCCCAACCACCGCGAACCAATTGCCAATGTCAAAACCCGGCATGCCTGATTCCGCGAGGGTTGGGATATCCGGGAAGGCTGGGAAGCGTTCCAGACCGGTAATCGCAATGCCGCGCACACGATTATCGCGCACCTGCGCGGCGGCGGAAGCCAGCACTGCAACGCCCCAGGCCGTTTCACCGCGCGCGATGGATTCCACCATCAGCCCGCCGGACCGATACGGCACATGAGAGAATTTGCCGCCCAGCAGCAAGGAAACGGCAATGGCTTCGCCCGCGAAATGCGGCATGGATCCAACACCGGATGACGCATAGGGCATGTTGTCCTGCGGCCCGGCGCGGAGCTTCGCGACTGCCTCTGCCGCGTTGCCAGCCGGGAAGTTCGGCGCTGCCACCAGAATCAAGGGGCCATTTGCGGCAACGGCGATATGGCTGAAATCCGCAATCGGATCATAGCGTGTGCCGCCCTGCATGGCGGCGGGAATCAACGCATGGGATGAAGCCTCATTCAGCATCAGCACTGTACCATCGGCTGGTTGCCGACGAAGCCATTCTGCCGCCACAGTGCCGGAAGCGCCGGGGCGGTTTTCCACCACCACGCGGGCATTGCCGCCCATATGCGCCTGCATGCGTTCGGCCAGCAGGCGCGCTGTGATATCGGTGGAACCGCCGGGCGCGAAGCCGCTGACTAGGGTGATAGGCCGATCAGGCAGCCCTTGGGCGATGGCCGGTGCTGCCAAAACAAGGCCCATGGCGGCCCCAAGCAAAAAGCGTCTGATCATCGGTGTCTCACTCCCTGCAATCATTTTACCGTTAGCACCAAGCATAAAGGCAACGGACCCCGCAAGCCAAAGCTTTATGCAAGCCCGGTGCGCGTCTTTACCGGTATCTTCAAATAACGAACGCCATTGCTCTCGGCCTCCGGGAAGCGTCCGGCGCGGATATTCACCTGGATCGAGGGCAGCAATAACGTGGGTGCGGCCAGCTTCGCATCGCGCGCCTGGCGGAAGGCCACGAATTCATCCTCGGTCACGCCATCCTTCACATGCGGGTTATGCGCGCGCTGCTCGGCCACCGTGCTTTGCCAAGCGTAATCATCGCGCCCCGGCGCCTTATAGTCATGGCACATCCAAAGCCTAGTCTGCGGCGGCAAGGCCAGCAGGCGCTTGATGGACCGAAACAGTGCCCGTGCGTCGCCGCCCGGAAAATCAGCCCGCGCCGTGCCGTAATCATGCATGAAAAGCGTATCGCCTACAAAAACATCATCGCCAATCCGGTAGCAAACGCAGGCCGGCGTGTGGCCCGGTGTATGGATCACCTCAATTTCCAGTGATCCGAGTTTCAGGCGTTCCCCATCACGCAACAACAAATCGAAATCACCACCTTGGGGCTTTACATCATCGGCGGCGAAAACCGGGCGGAAGATGCGCTGAACTTCCTTGATATGCTCACCAATGCCAATCTTCCCGCCGCAACGCTGCTTGATATAGGGAGCCGCGGTCAGATGATCCGCATGGGCATGGGTTTCCAGGATCAGCGCAATCGCTACCCCTTCCTGCCGTGCGGCTTCAATCAGCCGGTCCGCGGAACGGGTATCCGCTTCCCCGCTGCGATGGTCCCAATCCAGCACGGGATCAATAACCGCGCCTTGGTGCGTGACGGGGTCGAAGACCAGATAGCTGACAGTATTGGTCGCCTCATCGAAAAACGGGCGGATGCTGAGATAGGACATGGGCTGAGCTTCCTAAAGCAGAAGCTAATATAGCGTGCCCACCCCCCTCCAGGAAGGGAGGCTCATCCTCATCGGCAGTTCAAGATCCGCACATCATAGACGGGATGTTCCAGCATATTCACGCCCGGCGCATCGGCGAACATCCAGCCGCGAAACACTGGCGGGCTGCCCTGCGGCGCGCGGCTATCGGTCATTTCAAACCAGGCGGCGGAATCGGGCACTTCCGTGGGCGGGCGCGCATGGCAGGCGCCGATGCGGATCGTGAGTGTGCCGAAGCTCAGGCTTTCCCCAACGCGGCCTTCTAGTACCGTCACACGCGCCGTCACCTTATCCAAAGCCTGGATGCGCGCCTGTTGGCGCGGCACCCATTCTTGCGCTTGTGCCAGACCTGGCAGGCAGCACAGTGCGAACGCCAAAAGCTTTTTCATGCGCCGCTTTTCGGGCTTGGCAATGCTGCGATCATCTCCTGCAAAATCGCGCGCATCGCGGCTTCATCCACGCCCATCAGCACCGCGTCTTCAAACACATCGCGCAGCACTGTCGCGGCTTCCGTGTGGTTTTCTTTGAGCATCTTGAGCTTTTCGTTGCACGATACAGGCTTGCCATCTGCCCCAGGCCAGGCGGCAGGTGGCTTGGGCAGCGGCTTCATCGCGGCGTCGCCGGCGCGTTTTCCTGATTGCCGCGCTGATTGGTCTCACCCGCCGAGAATATGAACCGCCCCAAAAGGCTTTCGAGGTTAATGGCGCTTTGCGTGATGGTGATCTCACTTCCCTCACGCAGGATGCGCGTATCGCCACCCGGCACCAGCGCAACATATTTGCCGCCGAGCAAGCCTTCGCTTGAAATCTCGGCCGAGGTGTCGTGCGGCAGCTTAAGCCCAGCATCTACACGCAGCGTCAGCACAGCGAGGAAGCTTTCCGGATCAATCCGCTGCGCCACAACCTGCCCGACCTTGACGCCGGCAATGCGCACATCCGCCCCCTGGCCTAGCCCATCAATCCGATCGAATTTCGCGGTCAGGTTCATGCCTGGCCCGGAAAAGCTGCGCCCTGTGCTGGTGACGGCATAGCCAAGGAAGCTCGCCGCAATGGCCAGCACCACCAAGCCGGTCAGGATTTCAGCGATTGAGCGCTTTTGCATGAGACGGGCCGTCTAGCGTCCCGGCGTCCAGGCTTCGTAATCCCCGCCGCGGCTGGCCGCCGGGTTCACCGGCCGCCAAGCTTCGGGCGTGCCGGTCATATTCGGGCGGTGTTCCTTCTGCCAGGCGCGGCGCGGCGCGTCCTCCGGCAATGGTTGTTCCGTGGTGTGGTGCAGCCAGCCCCACCATTCCGCCGGCACGGCAGAGGCCTGGGCTTCCTTAGCGAACAGCACGCGGCGCATGGGTCTGCCATAGGAATCACGCCGGCCGCGGGCTTCCCAGTAGGTATTGCCTAAGCGGTCCTTGCCAATCTGACGGCTGGTCAGGCGGATCATGAGGGTAGAGAGCAACTGCATGGCGCTTTCCTGGAACAAGCGAAACGACCTTTATCATCGCACAGCCGCGCGGGGCACGCAAAAGCAAAGCGTTGGCAAAGCGCCAGCGAAGCTATCCACAGGATATTGTGGGTCCACCCCCCAAATACCACTAAATAAGGCTTCCCAGGCTTTCGAGTCGCGCTTAGCATTGGCCCATGGCTGGAATAGTTGGAACCATCTGGGCTGGGGTTGCGCTGCGGCGCTTGAAGGCGGGGGCGGATCCTGATTCGCCGCCGCGCGCTGTCGCCATCCCCGCGCCTTGGGAAGATGAAGCCGGGGAGGCGCTGGCCGCGCTAGCCCCGGGGAGTGGCCCGGCCACGCTGCCAAGCGTGGCAGAGGCCTGGATTCAACGCCTGACGCTCCGCGGGCGCCGCCTTGGCCTGCTGGATGGCGCTGATGCGGCGGAAAGCCTGGCCGCTGGCCTGCGTTCGCTGATCCTGGCCCGGCGCGGCGCGCCCGGGGCCGAGATCTGGCGCGATGCGCGGGGTGAGGGGCGTTTTGTGCTCAACCTGCCGGCCTTTCTGGATGGGGCAGGTGGCTTCGATGCGCCGGCTTATCGCGCTGCCTGTCAGCTTGCTGTGCAAACGCTTGATATTTGGGGCCATGGCAAGGCGGAGAGCCTGCGCCTTGGTTTTGCCGATTTGGCTGGGCTGATGGCCGGTTTCGGCCTTGGCTACGACAGTAACGAGGCACGCGATGTCGCCGCTGCCATCGCCGGGCTCACGCGCGGCGCGGCCGAGGCGGAATCCGGCCGGTTGGCGACGCGTTTCGGCCCGCGCCATGCGGTGGCGCTGATCTGCCCAACCCCACCGGAGGAAACCGTAATCGCCGGCCTTGCCCAGGCAGCGCGTGCGGCTTTGGCGGCGGCGGCGGCTTCCCCAGGTTTGCGGCATCGCGGCTGCATTGCCTTGGCACCCGCTGACGCAGTGGAAGCTTTGTTGGGCGCGGAAAGTGCGGGCATTGCCCCGGCCCATGGCGCAAGCCGCCCGGCGCGCGGCGAGGATGGGCGCATCACGCAAGTGCCAACCCGCGCGGCCGAACGCGCTGGCGTTGATGCCGCATGGCTGCTCGCCCCCATTGCCCCGCAGGCGCGGCGCGCCATGGAAGCGGCGGTGATGCCCTTCCTGGATGCGCCGCCGCCCGCCATGCCGGCGCCTGCCGATTTGCCCGAAGCGCGCCGCGCCGCGCCTCGGCCCATCCATGCGCCAGTCAATCGCTGCTGGCGTGTGGCCATTGCCGGGAATCGTGTTGCACTGCGCGCTGTTGAAGATGATCGTGGCCATTTGCGGGAGATTTCCTTCTCCCTCCCGCGCGAAGCGGCGATGACGCGCGCCTTGATGGAAGCGTTGGCGCAGGCTGTATCGCTTGGCCTGGCGCAGGGCGTGCCTTTGGCGAGTTTTGTCAATGCCTATGCCTATGCACCTGGCCATGGCGGCGCGGTGGAAGGCGACGGGGGCATTCGCCGCGCAACATCCGTGCTGGATTGGGCCTTTAGGCGCTTGGCGCGTGATTATCTGGGGCGCGAGGATCTGCCGGACCCGGTGGAAGAAGAAACGCTGCAACCGCGCGCGGCGGTGCTGCCCTTGCTTCCCTTGGAATTGCCGGCGCATCCTTCACCACGCATGCGCCGCCATTTGCGCCCCGCAGCGTAATTGGCGCTTTTGAAGGAACAGGATCATGGCCGGTAAAATCGAAGCGAAGCTTGCTGCCCTTGGCATTGTATTGCCAACACCCGCGGCACCGATTGCGAATTATATCCCGTTCAACATCAGCGGAAAGCTGGTGGTGATTTCGGGCCAGGTGCCGGTGCGCGATGGCAAAATTGCCTATACCGGCAAGCTGGGTGCGGGCGTTTCCATTGAAGTTGGGCGCGAAGCCGCGCGGCTTTGCTTCATCAATCTGCTGGCGCAGTTGAAGGCGGCCGCCGAAGATCTGGATAACGTCACGCGCGTGGTGCGGCTTGGTGGCTTCATTGCCGCACCTGCAGAATTCACCCAACACGCGCTGGTGATGAATGGCGCTTCCGATCTGGCGGTGGAAGTGTTTGGCGATGTTGGGCGCCATGCGCGGACGACTATTGGCGTGCCTTCGCTGCCCGGTGATGCGGCGGTGGAAGTGGAAGGGATGTTTGAGATTGGGTGATCTCAAGCGCCTTTTCAACTTTCCACGAGGGTGTTTACCAAATCCGTTGGCGCCTGTAGCTGGAAATTTGTCCAGCTTGCCCGTTGGTCCAAGGCAGTCATCGGGGTTTCGATAGCGGTAAGGTCCAGCCCCTTGGCCTCCGCAACGATGCGGTAATCAGCCAGCGGAATACCAGGGCGGATAACTGGACGCAGGCGTGCCCGTGGCGCCGCATGGAGCAGCACCGTATGGAAGGCGGACCCGATAAAGCCCGAGACCACCTCGGCCTCCTGGAAAAGCGCTGCGCTGCGGCGCATGCTTTGACGCTCCGGATGGATGATCGTCCAGCCTTTGGCTGAAAGAAGCGCCTCAACCTGTTCTTCTCCCGCCACGCGTCCGAATTGATTGGGCAAGGCGCTGCGCGAAAGCCAGATGCGTTTCCCTGGAATGGCTTCCGGCCCCGTCACGCAGCGCAAGGAAGCTGCCTGCAAGGGATGGAGGAACTGGCCGGAGCGGAATCCTGCTTCAGGCAGCAGCAGGCGCTCAACCAAAAGCGGGCGACGTAGCAAGATGTGACGATGTTTCGCCAAACCCAAAAGCCCGATCAATTCGCCTAGCCAGCTGCGATCATCTGGATGCGGGATTGGCAGATCAATCCAGTGCCAGATGATCGGGAGTTCGGGAAAACGTTTCAGGCACCAAAGCCGCGAGAGGCCTTCCAGCAGAAAGTGGCCGACATGATGCATCGCGACGCCCCCATAAATAGCGGTTCCCTGATGTCGCGCTATGGGCGCCGCTGGCATGCCATCAATTCCGCACCAGGGATGCGCAAAACCATCAATGAATTGGCCATTCTGATCGAAAGCGCCAAAAAAATGCTTGCCCCAAGGCCCCTGTGGAGAGCGGACCGGCGCTAATGTTACCTCATTAAGCTCAATAAGCCCGGGTTTATCAGGCATTTCTGGGAACAAGGAGGAACTTCCATTCAAGGGTTGACCCAAAGAATGGCACAGCAAAGAGCCGCAGCGAAAGCGGTATGGGTACCATTGGTTGCGCAGTTTAACGCTCCATCCCGCTATGCTAAGAAAGATAAATCATTCCATGTCCAATGACCCACCTTCTCTGACGCTCACGCTTCATCGCGCCATTGCCGAAATACCGGCGCGTGATTGGGATGCCTGTGCGGGTGGTGACAATCCCTTCCTGAGCCATGCCTTTCTACTGGCGCTGGAGGAAAGCGGCAGCGCGGTGGCGGAACGCGGCTGGCTGCCGCAACACGCGGCTTTGCGTGACGCCGCCGGGCGCGTGCTTGCCTGTGCGCCAGCCTATGCCAAATCCCATTCCCAGGGCGAATATGTCTTTGACCATGGCTGGGCTGATGCTTTGGAACGCGCCGGCGGGGATTATTATCCAAAGCTGCAAGTGGCCGTGCCCTTCAGCCCCGTGCCTGGCCCGCGGCTTTTGCTCCATCCCGAAGCGGGCTTTGGGCCGGATGTTTTGGCTGGCGCCTTAGTGCAGGCCTGCGAGGGTATTTGCGCATCATCGGTCCATGCCACCTTCTGCACGGAAGCCGAATGGCGTGCCTTGGGTGATGCCGGCTGGCTGCAGAGGCTTGGTACGCAATTTCATTGGGCCAATCCGGGCTATCGTGATTTTGATGATTTCCTGGGCGCTTTGGCTTCGCGCAAGCGCAAGGCGCTGAAGCGCGAAAGACGCGATGTGCAGGCGGCAGGGCTGACACTGCGCACATTGCGCGGGGCAGAAATTACGCCGCGCCATTGGCAGGCCTTTCATCGCTTCTATCGCGCGACTACGGATAAGAAATGGGGTCGCAGCGCCTATCTCACGCGCAATTTCTGGCAGCTGCTCGGCGCACGGCTTGGTGATCGCGTGCTGCTGATGGTAGCGGAGCGTGATGGAGAACCTGTCGCCGCCGCGCTTAATCTGATTGGGCGCGATGCGATTTATGGCCGCAATTGGGGCGCCATTGTGGATGTGCCCTTTCTGCATTTTGAGCTTTGCTATTACATGGCCATGGATTTCGCGATTGCGCATGGCATTGCGCGCGTTGAAGCCGGCGCGCAGGGCGAACACAAGATCCAGCGCGGCTATCTGCCCGTGCCGACCTATTCCGCACATTGGATCGCGCATCCGGGGCTGTCCCGCGCGGTGGATGAATTTCTTGCGCGCGAACGCCCGGCGATGGAACGCGAAATGGCCGCACTTGCAACACTTTCCCCCTTTCGCCAGGCGGATGATACCGGGTGACGCCGGGTGTGCCGCGCATCGCTTATCTGCAATTGGCGGCCTCCATGGCGCTGGTCGGCGCCAATGTGGCGGTTGCGAAATTGTTGGCGGAAGCGCTGCCCATTCCGATGATCGCTTTTCTGCGCTGCGTTTTGGCGGTGCTGCTACTTTGGCCCTTGGCGCGCCTATTGGAAGCCGCGCCACGGCCTGAGGGCGATGTTATGCGCAACCTTGCCTGGCAGGCTTTGTTCGGCACCGTGATCTATAATGCGGGCTTGCTGGCGGGCTTACGCCTGACCTCGGCGCTTGAAGGCGGGCTGGTGCTTGCAAGCCTGCCCGCAGTGGTCGCTTTGGGCAGCGCCTTTTGGCTACGCGAACGCCTGACGCCGCCGCAATGGATCGCGGTCAGCCTGGCCGCCTTCGGCATGGCGGCCATGACAATTGCGCGGAGCGGTGAGGAGGCTGCGGGGTCTGTCCTTGGCAATCTGCTGATCTTCGGCGGTGTGATCGGCGAAGCGCTTTACGTGCTGCTGGCACGGCGCATCGTGGGCCGTGTTGGGGTGATCACGGCAAGCCTTTGGATGCAGATTTTCTCTGCCCTGATGCTCGCCCCCTTTGCCTTGCCGGATATTGCCAGCATCGCTGTGCTGGCAGATCCGCGCCTTGCGGCATTGCTGGTATTTCATAGCGTGACGGCGAGCGTGCTGTGTTTGCTGCTCTGGTATGCCGGCCTGAAGCGCGTTGGCGCCGGTGTGGCCGGTATTTTCACGGCCTTCCTGCCGGCGACCGCCGCGCTTGTCGCCGTGGTGATCTTGCGGGAGGCATTTACCGCCATCCACGCCATCGGCTTCGCGCTGATGATGCTGAGTGTGCTGATCGCAACCTGGCCGCGAAGGCAAAGCGCATGAGGCCGTGGTTCGCGCAAAGCCTTGCTGAATTTCGTCGCCAGACGCCCGCACAAATTGCAGCAGCCCTGGCCTATCAACAGGCAGCACGGTTTGCCGGGCTTGAGGTGCAGCAGCGCGATTCCTGGGAACAGAGTGCTGCCCTGTTGCAGAATGCACTGGCTGAGGGTGATTCCAACTGGCGC
>CAMCEP010000050.1 GCA_945873675.1 Asaia bogorensis | reverse complement strand
CATGCCCAGCGCCGCGCCAAGGCCAGATAACGCCACCCGCATTGAACCCTTTCGCCTGCGCGGGGCGAATTTCAATCTGCTTGTGCTGCGCCTGCTGGATCATCGCCCGGAAGTGGTGGTGCCGGCGATTGGCGACCAGTTCCGCCGCGCGCCTGGCTTTCTGCGCTTTGCGCCGATTGTGCTTGGCCTCAGTGACATTCAGGTTCCCCCAAATGAGGTGGATTTCCCTGGCCTGATCCAGGGCCTGCGTGAGCTTGAGATTATGCCGATCGGCACCACCGGCGGCACGGCGGAAATGCGCAACGTCGCGATATCCTACGGGCTACCCCCGGTGCGCAGCGTAGGCGGCAAGGAAACGGATGAGGATATCGCTGCCCCCGCCCTGCCTCCTGGTAATGAGGCCGCGCAAGCCGCACCGGCACCGCCGCCATTGCCAACCAGCAAGCCCGCTGCCGCGCGCAGCACCATGGTGGTTGAACAGCCGGTACGCGCCGGCCAGCGCATTTGGGCGGAAGGCGCTGATCTGATCATCACCTCCACCGTCAATGCGGGGGCTGAGGTGATTGCGGATGGCAATATCCATGTCTATGGCGCTTTGCGTGGCCGCGCGATTGCGGGTGGGGCCAGCAACATGGAAGCGCGGGTTTTCGCGCTGAATTTCGATCCGGAATTGGTTTCCATCGCCGGCTTCTATGCCGTGCGGGAAGGCTTTCCGGCAGCACAGATTGGCAAAGCGATGCAGGTGCGGCTGGTGGGTGAGCGCATGCGCTTCGACCCCATCACCTGATCGCGATGCATTAAAGTCTTAGGGAGGCAGAGGATATGGCTCAGGTTATCGTGGTGACATCAGGCAAGGGCGGCGTCGGCAAGACGACATCAAGCGCCGCCTTCGCAACCGGCCTTGCCCAGCGCGGCAAGAAGACGGTGGTGATTGATTTCGATGTGGGCTTGCGCAATCTCGACCTCATTATGGGTGTCGAAAGGCGCGTGGTGTTCGACATCATCAATGTTATTCAGGGTGAGGCGCGGCTGAGCCAGGCGCTGATCCGCGACAAGCGGGTTGAATCCCTTTCCATCCTGCCGGCGTCCCAGACCAAGGATAAGGATACGCTGACGAAGGAAGGGGTTGCGAAGATCATCGAGGAATTGTCGAAGGAATTCGATTACATTCTGTGCGACAGCCCGGCGGGGATCGAAAAAGGCGCGCTGCTTGCGCTGTATTTTGCCGATCAGGCGATTGTGGTGACGAACCCGGAAGTGTCATCGGTGCGCGATTCAGACCGCATTCTTGGCGTGCTGCAATCCAAATCCAAGCGCGCCGAAGAAAAGCGCGACCCGGTGAAGGAACATCTGCTGGTGACGCGTTTTGACCCGAACCGCGTGGAAAAGGGCGAAATGCTCAAGCTGGATGATATTCGCGAAATCCTCGCCATCCCGCTGCTTGGTGTGATTCCGGAAAGCGAAAGCGTGCTGCGCGCTTCCAATACCGGCACGCCGGTGATCATGGATAATGAAAGCAATGCCGGCCAGGCCTATGCCGATGCGGTTTCCCGCTTCCTGGGTGAAGATGTGCCGCATCGCTTCCTGGAAGCGGAACGCAAGGGCCTGTTCCGGCGTCTATTTGGTGGGAGGGCCGCGTAATGTCCTGGCTCGATTTCTTCCGTGGCCGACGCAAGGATGTTAGCGCCGTTGCCGCCAAGGAAAGGCTTCAGATTGTGCTGGCGCATGAGCGCATTGGCCGCAATCGAGAGGATTTTCTGCCGAAGCTCCAACAGGAATTGGTGGCGGTTGTCGCACGCTATGTCGCGATTGATCCCAGCAAGGTGAATGTGCATCTCGATCGCGGCGGGGATATGTCCACGCTTGAGATCGAGATTGAACTGCCCGCACCTTCCGCGATGCGGGTAGCGTCGGCGCGGTAACACTAAGTCAAAAGGGTGCTGCTCGGAGTATTTTCAAGCCAAGTGGAAACACTTGGCGGCTCGGAAAATACGACCAAAAAACTTTAGTGCGTATCCGGTGAACGAATATTCACGGGATACGTATCAGCGCCCTTCCTGCCGCCAGGCCAGCACTACGGTGCCGAGCAATAGCAACAGCGCCAACCAAGGCGGCAGTAGCGGCAGGGCGGAAACGCTGATCACGCTGTGATCCGCATTGCGGCGTAGCCCAATCCAGCCTGCACCTGCGAAGTCACGCCCTGTCGGCACCATGCGCAATTCGGGCAGCGCGGGCGCCGCTTCCTGCCCCAGCCAACGCAGCGCGCCGCGGCCCTGCACCAGCGGGCGCAGCTTTTCGCCATCCGCGCGCAGATCAGCAATTTCCAAAGGATTGGCAACTGCGGCGGCCGCAAAAGCCACGCGCTTGCCATCGCCCACCTGCCAAACCCCCGGCATGCGCGCGGCGACATCGGCAACCGAGCGCCCGCCACCCGCTTCTTCCAGCCGCGCAGTGCTGCGCGTGCCATCGGGCGCGGTGATGGTCACTTCAGGCGCTGGTGCCGCTTCCAGGCTGCGGCGCGCAATCGCCATCCGCCCCGCTTCAATCCGCGCGGTCAGGTCTTCCTCTTCCAACGTGGTTTCGCGCATCAGCCAATGGGCGATACGGCGCAGCAAGTCTTCCTGCGGGCCGCCGCCATCATGCCCGCGCCCCCATAGCCAGATGTGATCTGACATCAGCAAAGCAACGCGCCCTTCGCCGACACGAT
Source organism: Asaia bogorensis (assembly GCA_945873675.1). Lineage (GTDB taxonomy): Bacteria > Pseudomonadota > Alphaproteobacteria > Acetobacterales > Acetobacteraceae > Neoroseomonas > Neoroseomonas bogorensis_C. The sequence goes on along the minus strand of CAMCEP010000050.1, from coordinate 10,954 downwards.
CCAACACCAGCAGGGGCGAGCCTTCGGGGCTTTCCATCACTGCCACGCCACCCCGCGCCTCACCCCGCAGCCAGCGATACCAGCGGCCCCAGCTTGCCTCGGCCGCCGCGGTATTGGCGCCCACCAGCGCCTCCGTCACCGGATGCCGCGCGCCAAGCGCACTGATGCGTGGGCGGAACGGCGCTTCCTCCACCCCCGCGCCGCGCCCAATCGGCCGCGCGGGCAATACTTGTGACAGCGGCGTGAAAGCGAGGGATGCCGGCCCCGCAAATTCCGGCCCGACACTCATCAACAACGCCCCACCCGCGCGCACGTGATCGGCAATGTTGCGCATATAAGTGGGCGGCAACAGGCCGCGATTGGTGAAGCGGTCAAACACAATCAAATCAAACTCGCGCAGCTTCACCTGGAACAGCTCACGCACCGGAAAGGCGATCAGCGCCAATTCATTGAGCGGCGTCAGATCATCCTTCTCCGGCGGGCGCAGAATGGTGAAATGCACCAGATCCACATTCGGATCGGCCTTCAGCAAGCGCCGCCAGGCGCGTTCGCCGGCATGCGGCTCACCGGAAACCAGCAGCACGCGCAGCCGATCCCGCACACCATTTACCGTGACCACCTGGCGGTTATTGAGCGGGCTTACCTCGCCCGCGCGCGGCTCTGCCTCCAACTCAATCACCATGGGCCCGCCGCGGGCCACTGGCACGGAAATGGCGTGCTCTCGACCAATGGGAATTTCCTCACGCCGCGCAGCACCGCCATCGCGGCGGATGATCAGCCCGGCATTGCCACCAGCCGGCGCCCCCAAATCCTCAATCACCACGCGCAATTCGACCTGCTGGCCAACAATGCCAAATCCAGGGGCGGAAACCAGGCGCAGGCGCCGATCAACCTCCCCAGCGCGGCCAGGCAGCAGCACATGAAAAGGCGCATCAAAGGGCAGCAGCGCCGGCGCGTCATGCACCTGGCCATCGGTCAGCGCGATGACGCCCGCCAGCCGCGCCCGCGGCACATCCGCCAAGGCCGCCCCGAGCGCCGAAAACAGCGCCGTGCCACGCTGGCCAGCTTCCGGCACCTCCACCACCCGCAAATCGAGCGCGGGCAGGCGCGCAGCCCGCGCTTCCAAGGCGGTACGCGCCGCGGCGATGCGCTCAGCCCGATCAGCAATCTGCGTACTGTCACTGCGATCAACGGCCAGGATCGCTATATCGGGGCGGGTTTCGCGTTCTTCGCGCAGCAAGCGCGGATTGCAGAGCGCCCCCAGCAGGATCACCACCGCCAGCGCGCGCCACCAAATGCCGCGGGCGCGCTGATAAAAGCCATAGGCAAGAAATATCAGGGCAAGGGACGCGAAAAGCGCAAGCAACCAAAGCGGGAGGCGCGGCAGAAAATCCAAATAGGCCAGGTGCTGAGTCATGAGATATCGGGGGCGCTGCCCCCGAGCCCCTGCCGGGGTGCCGGCTGGCCAAAGCCAGCCCTGCGCGCAGGGTTGGTGTGGCGGCTGCGCGCCGAACCAAGGCGGGTTACCCCGGACCCCGCCGAGACGGGCACGAGATTAGGCTGCGGTGCTGCCGACCAAGCGCCATGTTGGGTCGGCATTGGCCAGGTCACGCTGGAAGGTCCAGACATCGGTCAATTCCGTCACCGCTTCCGCACCGGAAACTATCGAACCATCACGCGCCTGCACCAGATTGATCTGATCCGTTACCAAGCGCACGGTGATTTCGGCAACACTGCCACGCAACTCAGCGGCTTCAATCCCGCTTTCCTCGACATTGCGCAATTCAGTGCGCTGCGACTCACCTGCAGCCTCACGCGCGGAAATCGCCTGATCGAAACCGGCATAAGCCTCCTCAGACAAAAGGGGCTTCAGGGCGGCGCGATCACCACGGGCAAAGGCCTCCACAATCATGCCAAAGGCTGTTTCCGCCCCATCCAGAAAACGGTTCGGATCAAAACTGCGGTCCCGCTTCTGGATCTGCATCAACGCCTCACCCACTGGGCTGCGCGGATCAGGAATGACACGCCGCGAACCGCCCTGGGCCGGCTTGGCGCCAATCTCGACCTCGGTCGCGGGGCCACGCGCAGCCGGCACCGGCGCGGCTTCGGGCTGAGCCTGACGCTCAAACCCCGTCCGGCGGCCAAGCACGCTCCGCAGCCGCAGCACCAAAAAGGCCGCAACCATCGCGAAGAGAATCAGATCTATCGGCAAGCCACCCATGTTTTTGCTCCTTGGCACCTAATCTAGGGTGCCATAGGCCCCAGGGCAACGCTTCGCTTATGCCAAAGCAACAGCGGAAGCGCCTGAGCACCCTGGCGATTGCCCAAAAACGAGGCCGGTTGCGGCCAGCCGACGGCCTCGCTAGACCAAACACCGTTCAAACAAGGGTGATGAATGTGATTCTGCTTCGGCACGGGCAAAGCGAATTCAACCTGCTTTTCACCCAAACCCGCAAAGATCCAGGGATTATTGACCCCAAGCTGACTCCGCTTGGCGAGACTCAGGCGGAAGAAGCTGCAGAAGCGCTGGCACATGAGGGGATCAGGCGCATCATCGTCTCCCCCTACACCCGCGCTTTGCAGACCGCCCTGCCGGTGGCGCGGCGCCTTAATCTGCCGTTGACCGTGACGCCAACGGTGCGGGAACGCTATGCCTTCACCTGTGATATCGGCCGGCCCGTCACTGAATTGCGCCTCGATTTCCCTCATGTGGTGCTGGACCATATAGATGAAATCTGGTGGCCGCCCGTGGAAGAACCCGCCGATCAGGTGATTGATCGCGCCCAGCTATTCCGCGCCGAAATGGCCGCTTTGCAGGATTGGTCCCATACGCTCGTGGTCTCCCACTGGGGCTTCATCCTGGCCTTCACGGGCAAAAGCGTCATGAATGGCCAAATGCTGCGGGTGGACCCAACCGAAGCCCCACCCGCCGAAATCACCTGGAAGCACTGAAAGGGGCGAAAGCCCCGGCGTCAGGACCTCATGGATGCCATGGCCGCTGCGGGGCGGCGCAGCGGGAGCATATCTGCCTGCTCCGCGTCCGCATGTTCCGCATCGCCCATGGCCAAGCGGTAGCCACCGCCTTCCGTCAGCAAAATCCGCGCTTCCGCCGGGTTGGGTTCGATCTTCTGGCGTAGGCGATAGATGTGGGTTTCCAGCGTATGGGTGGTGACGTGGCTGTTATAGCCCCAAACCTTGGTCAGCAGGATTTGCCGTGATACCGACCTGCCGCCGGCGCGGTAGAGGAATTTCAGGATCGCGGTTTCTTTTTCCGTCAGCCTGATCTTCCGGTTGCGCTTGGGGTCTTGCAACAGCTTGGCCGCTGGCCGGAAATCATAGGGGCCAATGGTGAAGACAGCGTCTTCGCTACCTTCAAAAATCCGGATTTGCGCGCGCAGCCGTGCCAGCAATTCCTGCACCCGAAAGGGCTTGGCGATGTAGTCATTCGCGCCCGCATCCAGACAGCGCACCACATCCTGTTCCCCATCCGCACCGGTCAGCATGATGATGGGCATACGCAGGCCGGCCCGGCGAAGCTTTACGCAGAAATCCCGCCCATGCCCATCCGGCATGCCAAGATCGAGCAGAATGGCATCAAAACGCGCACCATCAGCGCGCAGCAGGGCTTCAGCATCGGCAAGGCTTGCCGCGCCGGTCGCGGCGAACTCACCTTCAAAAGCCAATTGTTCCGCGAGGCTTGCCCGCAGCGCGTCATTATCATCAACAATCAGGATTGGATGCGGGGAAGTCATGAACAGCAAACCTCTTTTTTCACGTGTTGCGCTGCGCGATGTCCGCGACAACGTCGTTATGCCCCCGCGCAGACAATGCCACCTTGGCCAATCCTTGCGCAAGCCACTCCTCACGGGAGTTTGATCGGAATAGGCAAAAACCAGCCTGCGGGAGGGGGGCTCGTAAAGCGCCCTGACAGTGCCACATTCCCCCTGATTGAATAAAAGCGTAATGGAACCCCATCACATGTCCCTGCAAGGTAGCGTTTTGCCGCAAAATCCAGAACCCGCCCCCGATCCGCGCCGCCTAGCCATGCGCGGCGTGCATCGCGCCGTGTCCGATTTGCGCCGCGGGACGCCAGTGGTGATTTTCCAGAATGAGACAGCCTTGCTGGTGGGCGCGGCGGAAACCCTGGGTGCGGCTGGCCTGACGGATATTGCCACTGGCGGGCTTGCTGCGCCGGTTCTGTTGCTGGCGCCGGTGCGCGCGGCGGCGGTACTGCGCCGCCCCGTGACGCAGGCAGAAGAACAACCCGTCGTGGCGCTTCGCCTGCCAGCAGGCGCGCTGGACCCTGCAAGGCTGCGCGGCTTTGCAGACCCCACGGCCGAAAGCCTGCTGCCGGGTGAAGCTGAACAAGCCGCCACGCCGCAACTTGCAACAGCAGCGCTCGCCTTGGCCAAGCTTGGGCGGCTTTTGCCGGCCTTGGTGGTCGCCCCTGCCGCCCACGGTGTGGCACAACGGCTTTCTCTGCTGTCCGTCCCGGCTGAAGATATTCTGACCTATCCAATCAGTGCCGCTTCCAGCCTGAAGCGTGTGGCAGAAGCCCGCGTGCCGCTGGAAGAAGCGCCGGAAGCGCGCATCATTGCCTTCCGCGCCGCTGATGGCGGGATTGAACATCTGGCCATTCTGGTTGGCGACCCGGAAGCGACCGCCGCTTCCGGGCAAGCACCCTTGGTGCGCGCGCATTCTGAATGTTTCACGGGTGACCTTTTGGGCTCGCTCCGCTGCGATTGCGGGCCGCAGCTCCGCGGCGCCATCAAGCGCATGGCAGAAGACCCTATGGGTGGCGTGCTGCTGTACCTGGCGCAGGAAGGGCGCGGCATTGGGCTTGTGAACAAGCTGCGCGCCTATACGTTGCAAGATCGCGGGCTTGATACACTCGATGCCAATCGCGCGCTTGGCTATGGCGCGGATGAACGCAACTTCCTGGTGGCAGCGACCATGCTGCAAGAAATTGGCATTTCGCGCGTGCGGCTGCTGACCAATAACCCTGACAAGCTTTCGGGTTTGGCTGCCTGTGGCATTGATGTGGTGGGCCGCGAAGCGCATCAGTTTGACCCCAATGGCGTGAATGACGCTTATCTGGACACCAAGGCGCGGCGCTTCGGCCATATGCTGGGTTAGGCGATGAACCCATCCAGCGTTGCACAGCTTGGCCCTGATGGGCTGCTGCGTTTCCAGGGCGGGATTTTTCGTTGCGCCATCGGCAAAGGCGGCAGGCGCACCGATAAACGCGAAGGTGATGGCGCAACGCCAATAGGTTTATTGCCGCTCCGCCGCGTATTGTATCGTGCAGATCGTCTAGCGCCGCCGCGCAGCGCAGTATCGGTCGCGCCCATCGCGCCCGATGATGGCTGGTGCGATGATCCAACCCACGCCGATTACAATACGCAAATCCGCCTGCCGCATCCGGCACGCCACGAAGAACTTTGGCGCGCTGATGCGATTTACGATGTGATTGGTGTGCTGGGCTGGAATGATGCGCCGGTGGCGCGCGCGCGCGGAAGCGCGATTTTCTTGCATCTGGCGCGCCCTGGCTTCAGCCCGACCGAGGGCTGTATTGCGCTGGAACAGCGTGATCTGCTCCGCGTACTGGCAGACGGCCTGACGGCGATTGAGGTTATGGCGTGAAGCCCACAACATCGGGTTTTGCCACCCGATGTCGCAGACAGCGCATGGTGTTCAGCTTCTGACCAAATTGCAGCCGCCCTCAGCCAAGGGGCGGAAAGCCTTATCGGCTTCGGTGGTCTGCAAAAGCTTGTAGTAATCCCAAGGGCCGCGGCTTTCTTCGGGCTTTTTCACCTCAAACAGGAAAGAGGGATGGATCTTGCGGCCATCCGCGCGAATGCTGCCCTTCCCAAAGGCGTCATCATCTGTTGGCATCGCCTTCATGCGCGCAACCGCCCCAGCACCATCGGCTTTGGCGGCGGCAACGCCCATATCGGCGACCGCCTTCAGGTAATGCAGCGCGCCGGCATAGGTGCCGGCATGGGTGCTGGCGAAGCCCGCATTGCCGATATGGGGGCGGATGCGCTGCGTCAGTGCGCGGGTGCGATCATTCAAATCCCAATAGAAGCTCTCCGTCACGATCAGCCCTTGTGCCGTTCGCAAGGACAGCGAATGCACTTCCGTGATGAACAACAGCAATGATGCAAGGCGCACGCCCCGCCGATTAAGCCCGAATTCAGCCGCCTGTTTCACGCAATTGATCGTATCCGTCCCCGCATTGGCAAGGCCAATCACATTGGCGCGGCTGGCTTGTGCCTGCACCAGGAAGGATGAGAAATCGGAGGTTCCCGGAAAGGGCGTGCGCACCGAACCCAGCACGCGCCCACCGGCAGCACGCACAAAGCCGGCCGTATCGCGTTCCAGCGCATGGCCGAAGGCGTAATCGGCGGTGATGAAGAACCAGGCATCGCCACCGGCGCGCACCGTCGCACCGCCCACCGAATTGGCGAGCATCCAAGTGTCGTAGGTCCAGTGCACCATATTGGGGGAGCAGCGCGCGCCGGTCAGATCCGATGTCGCCGCCGAGCTATTGAGATGAACCTTATTTTTCTCACGGCAGATGTCATTGGCCGCGAGTGCAACCGAAGATGTGGCGACATCCACCAGGCAATCCACGCCGTCACGGTCAAACCATTGGCGCGCGATATTCACGCCAACATCGGGGCGGTTCTGGTGATCAGCGAAGACGATTTCCACATTGAAGCCGCGCTGGCCGAAATCCTGCGCCGCTTGCCGCGCGGCGGCGACCGAGGTGCTGCCGGTGACATCGCGATACATGCCTGACATATCCACGGGGACGCCAAGCTTGATGGTGTTGGCGGCTTGCGCCTTGGCGCTGCGCCAGGGCAAGCCCCCCAAAGGCGCGGCTGCGCCAGCCTTCAACATATCTCTTCTGTTCAGAGCCATTGTCTTCTCCCAAAAGGGCGATCTGATGTCGCCGCGGGGGAAGCTTGGTCTGAGAAGGCAATCTTTGTCGAGAAGGAAATACGGGACGCCAGATGGGGCGCGGTCCGGCTTATGTAACCGGCTTCTTCCCGCCCCCCATCGGCGTTTCCCGCACAAAAAAGGGCAGCGCATAACCCGGCAACCGCCCGCGCAATGCCGCCATCAGCGCCAGGCCATCATCCTCCGGCACCTGAAACCGCGCCGTGCCCGGCGCTGGGTCCAGGCTATGCAAGTAATAAGGCTTGATACGGTTGCGGATCATCGCGCGCAGCAGCGCTTCCAAAGCGGGCGCTGCATCATTCACCCCGCGCAGCAAGACCGTTTGCCCAAGTAAAGGCACGCCTGCTTCGGCCAGCCGCGCCAGCGCCCCTGCGGCATCAGGCGTGAATTCGCGTGCGTGATTGGCATGAACGGCGATAAAGACCGGCTTCGTTTGCCGCATGGCGGCAACCAGCGCCCCCGTCACCCGTGCGGGATCAGCCACCGGCACGCGTGTATGGATGCGCAGTGTTTCGATATGCGCCATGCCTGCCAGCCGCCCGAGTATTTCGCCGAGCCGCCGGGCCGAGAGCATCAGCGGATCGCCCCCGGTCAGGATCACCTCCCGGATCGCGGCATTGCCTTCAAACCAGGCAAGCGCTTCGTGCAATTCTGCTTCGGTCAGCAGGCCGCCATCGGGGCCGACCTTTTCGCGGCGAAAACAAAAACGGCAATAGACCGGGCAGGCGAGCAAGGGTTTCAGCAGCGCGCGATCCGGGTAGCGATGCACAACACCCTTCACCGGCGTGAAGGGCGCATCGGCGGTCGGGTCTTCCAGCTCATGCGGGGCAGAGATCAGTTCCGCTGCATCGGGGATATATTGCAGCGCGATCGGATCAGCGGGATCACCTGGGGTGATCAGGGCGGCCATGGCGGGGGTTATGGCAGTGGCGTAGCGCACAGCCACTTCTTCCAGCGCCGGCAGCGCGGCTTCGGCCACCAGGCCAGCGCGCAGAAGATCTTGCGGGCTGCGCAGTGTGCGGCTCTGGTCCTGGGCGATGGGCTGGGGCATAGGACGGTTCGACTATACCAGCCCTGAAAGCGCAGCAATGCCCCTGCCCCCCTGGCACCCAGAAGCCTTCGCCGCGCGGCTGCCCTTTTTGGAACGCCGCGCAAGGCTCACCGCCGAAACCCGCGCCTTTTTCACTGAACGCGGCTACCGCGAAGTGGAAACCCCCGCGCTGGTGCCAGCCCCGGGGGCCGAGGTGCATTTGCGCGCCTTTGCCACGCGGTATGACGCGCATTTGGGCCAGGGTGCGTCGCGCGATCTATGGCTTCGCACCTCCCCCGAATTGGCGCTGAAGCGGCTATTGGTGGCGGGCGCGGGGCCGGTCTTTGAATTGGCGCGGGTCTGGCGGAATGGCGAAACCTCGCCCCGCCACGCGCCGGAATTCACCATGCTGGAATGGTATCGTCCGGGCCTCGGTTTTGAGGGCCTGATGGCGGAGACCGAGGAATATGTCCGCACCGTCGCGCCGCGCATCGTGGCGCATGGCGCGGTGACCACGGATCTCAGCCTGGCGTTTGAACGCATCACCATGGCGGAAGCCTTTGATCGCTGGTGCAATGGGCTGGATATTCTGGCAACCGAGGGCGATGCGGCGCGGCTGCATGCGGCGGCACAGGCAGCCGGCATCACCACCCGCGCGGATGAGGGGTGGGAGGATTTGTTCTTTCGCCTGCTGCTGGAACATATCGAACCGAATCTCGGGCGCGGGCGCGCGACTTTCCTGACCCATTGGCCCGCGCCGCAAGCAGCCCTCGCGCGGCGCGACCCGGCAGACCCGCGCGCGGCGCTCCGCTTTGAACTTTTCGTGGCCGGCCTGGAATTGGCCAATGCCTTTGACGAGTTGACCGACCCCGCAGAACAGCGCGCGCGCTTCATTGCCGATACCACTGAGCGCCGCCGCATCAGCGGTGAGCGTGGTTGGGAGGTTGATGAGGATTTCCTGGCGGCCCTGGAACACGGCATGCCGACCACCAGCGGCATCGCGCTTGGCTTTGATCGGCTGGCGATGCTGGTTGCAGGCGCGCGCGAGATTGGCGATGTGATGTGGCTATAGCCGCCCTATCCGGCGCGGCGCAGGGTTTCGAGCATCGCGGTGCTGTCTTCACGCGGCAGGGCGTAAAACACAAAAACATAAGGGTCTGAGGCTTCAAAAACCGATGGATCGGGCGAAGCGCGCTGCATCGTCGCACGGTCCAGATCGGCCATGGGGTGCCAGGCACCCCGCAATTCAAAAAACACATCATAACCCAGCGCATCAAGGAAGGCGGGCACGGCATAGGTGCTGCCCTGGCGGTGGCGTTCTTCCACTTCCAGCGTCAGCACGGGGCGGCAGCGCAGCAAGGTTTCGCGCGCGCCGCGCAGGATTTCATATTCGGCGCCCTCGGCATCCAGCTTGATGGCGGTCACATCAGCAAGGGCGAAATCATCCAAGGTGCGCATCGGCACGGTAAAGCGTTCCACCGTAACCCGGGCCGAGACATGCGCCGCGTAATCCTTCGCTGTGCTGGCCCATTGTTCCTGCGCCACCCCATCCAGCACGGGCATGGCAAGGGTGATGCTGCCTTCATGATCACCAAGCGCCAGATGGTGGCATTCCACATTGGCGGGCGGCTCGCCAAAGGCAGCGCGGAGTGCCACTTGCAGCCTGGCATAGGCGCTGGGGAGCGGTTCAAAGGCCAGCACGCGGCTGCCAGGCAGGCGCGCGAGCGGGATGGTCAGCAGCCCATCATGCGCGCCGATATCCACCAAAGTACCGGGGCGGTGCAGCAAGTGGTGGAAATTTTCCTCATCCATGACGAATTTTTCCCCTTTGGCCCTTGGCTTCGCCTAAGCTCCCCTAAACGAGATCCGGGACTGCGCCATGCCGATGCGTCTTTGTCAGCTTATCTATACCTCTCGCCCCTTCGGCTTCAATGCGCCAATGCTGGATGACATTCTGACTGCCGCGCGCACCCTGAATGCGCAGAATGGTTTGACCGGCGCGCTGATCTGCCGCGCCGATATGTTCATGCAAATGCTGGAAGGACCCCGCGCTGCCGTGACCGAAACCTTCGGGCGCATCCAGGCCGATGACCGCCATGTGGATGTGACGTTGCTTTACGTGGGCGATACGCCGGAGCGGATTTTCCCCGATTGGTCCATGCGCGATGACCCGCCGCAAAGCTGGATGTGGAACCAGGCCGAGGTGCGGGAAGGCGCCATGCAGGAAGCCAGCGCCGCAGCGGCCTTTTCCGTCTTCCGCGACCTGTCGCGCCTGCCGCCGGAACGCCGCGCCATTTATGGTTAATCCGCCGTCCAGCCGCCATCCACCAGCAGGGCAGAACCCGTCATCAGCGCGCCGGCATCGCTCGCCAGCAGCAGGATGGCGCCCATCAGATCCTCTACCTGGCCCACACGGCCAAGCTTGATCTTGGCTTCCACCTGTTCCCGAAAGCCAGGTGCGGCCAGGAAGGGTTTGGTCAGCGGCGTTTCGATGAAGGTGGGGCAGAGCGTATTCACGCGAATGCCATGCGGCGCCAATTCCACCGCCATAGCCTTGGTGAGCCCCTCAATCGCCCATTTGGAAGCGCAATAAATCGTCCGATTGGGCGCACCGACATGCCCCATCTGCGATGAGACATTGATGATGGAGCCGGGGCGCTTGGCCTCCAGCAGGCGCTTGGTCACCTGTTGCGCAAGGAAGAACGCGGCACGGACATTCAGCCCCATCACCACATCGAAATCATCAACCGTCACATCAATAAAGGGTTTGGGGCGATTGGTGCCGGCGTTGTTCACCAGAATATCGAAGGGCTCGGCTGCCATGATCGCGGCTTCCGTCGCGGCCAGATCATTCACATCGAGCGCAAGCGCCTCCGCAACGCCACCCTTGGCGCGGATGGCGGCGGCGGCGGCTTCAATTTCTCCGGCGCTGCGGGCCAGCAGGGTGACATGCGCGCC
>CAMCEP010000049.1 GCA_945873675.1 Asaia bogorensis | reverse complement strand
GTGTTGGCGCCATGGTCGCGGCGCCGCATTTGGCGCGAGCAGCCTGGCCGGAAAGGCCGTTGCAATTGATCGTGCCTTTTGCGGCTGGTGGCGGCACAGACATTTCAGCGCGCACCATGGCGCAATTCCTGGAACGTGAATTGGGCCAGCCTGTGGTGGTGCAGAACCGCCCAGGTGCAGGCGGTGAAATCGGGCTTTCCGCCATTTCTGATGCGCGGCCTGATGGCTACACAATCGGCATCATCAATACGCCGGGCATTGTGACCATTCCAATTGAAAGATCACCACGTTGGTCCTTGACGAGTTTCACTTTCATCGCCGGCGTGGTGGAAGACCCGACGACTTTCGCCGTGCATCCTGAAAGCCCAATGCGCAGCATTGCCGATCTGGTTGCCGCAGCCAGGGCAAAGCCAGGGGAAGTGACTATTGGCACGCAAGGCGTTGGTTCAGCAGGGCATATCAGCGCGCTGTTGCTCGAACAGGCGGCGGGCATTCGCTTTGAATGCGTCAGCTATGCCGGTTCAGCCCCTGCGGCGGTGGCGTTGATGCGCCGAGATATTCAAGTAACCACCGCAAGTCTGGGCGAAAGCCTGACCTTCGCGCAGCAACAGCCCTGGCGCGTTTTAGGGTTGATGTCCTCCGCACGGTCAGAATTCGCGCGGGATGTGCCTACCTTCAAGGAAGCGGGTTACGACATTCGCGGTGGTTCACTGCGCGGCATTGGCGCACCGCGCGGCCTGGCGGAAGACGTGGTGCGTCGCCTTTCCTCAGCGATTGGTGCTGTGCTGCGCCATCCAGAATTTCGTGAGGCCAGTGCGCGAACCTTCCAGCCGCTGCGCTTTCTGGATAGTGCTGAATATGTGGAGTATCTGCGGGAAGCGGATGCGGCGCATCGTGCGCTATGGCGCCTGCGACCCTGGAATAGCTGAGGCTTTTGGCCTCACGTCAGCCGATAGTGGCTCGGCATCTCATCCTTGAGCGCCACGCCCGTGGCGCCAAGCTTGCGCGCTTCGGCCAATAGCCACAGCGCCTTGGCGGCGGCGAAATCAGCGCTGAGCCCGCCTGGGCGGATATTGCTGATGCAGTTGCGCATGGCGTCATTGCTGCCGCGCCGTGCCGCCCAGGTAATGTAAAGCCCCATGCTGTCGGTTGCAGAAAGCCCAGGTCTTTCGCCGATCAGCACAACAACCGCGGCGGCTTCCATTGCTGCCGCCACATCATCACCAAGGGCGACGCGCGCCTGTTCGGCAATGATGATAGGGCCGGGCGTGAAGCCTGCCTTGCTGAGCGCCGGCACCAATACGCTGAGCAGTGAAGGCGCCTGTTGCTGCACACCGCTGGCGCAAAGCCCATCCGCGATTACCAGCGCAATGCTGCCTGGTGCCTTTGGCAGGGCGGTGCCTTCCGGCAGGCGACGGCCAAGATCAGGGCGCAGCAAAAAGCGCCGGCGTTCTTCCGCCTGGCTTGTCACGCGCTGAATGGGCAGACCAAGGGGCGTGAGTTCCGCTTCAAGCTTTGCCGTATCCAGCTTGGACCAGACCGCATCGCGTGCCCGCGCATGTGCTTCCTGAAAATCCAGATGCGCGGCTGTGGGCAGCGCATTGCCAACACGGCCAAGCGCCACACGCGCATCCGTGAAGCGGCGCAGATCGCGCCATTTACTGGGCGTGTTCATGCAAGACCGATCAGCGCGGGTGATAGGCGCGGCGGGATCGCTTCTGTCGTACTGCCAATGCCCATGCGGTTTAGCCAATCCTCAAATTCCGGCGCTGGGCGTTTGCCGAGTGCGGCGCGCGCATAAAGCCCATCATGGAAGGAAGTGGATTGGTAGGCGAGCATGACATCATCCGCCCCCGGCACGCCCATGACGTAAGTGACCCCTGCTGCGGCAAGGCATGTCAGCAGCGCATCCATGTCATCCTGATCCGCCTCAGCATGGTTGGTGTAGCAGACATCAACCCCCATCGGCAGGCCGAGCAGCTTGCCGCAGAAATGATCTTCCAAACCGGCACGCAAAATCTGCTTTCCGTCAAACAAATATTCCGGACCGATGAAGCCTACCACAGAGTTTACCAGCAACGGGGAAAAGCGCCGCGCCACTGCATAGGCGCGCGCTTCCAGGGTTTGTTGATCCACGCCGTGATGCTGATCCGCACTCAGCGCGCTGCCCTGGCCGGTTTCGAAATACATGACATTCTGCCCAAGGCTGCCGCGCTTGAGCGTGAGCGCCTGTTCATGGGCTTCGGCTAATAGCGCCAGATCAACACCAAAGGAACGATTCACGCCCTCTGTCCCGCCGATGGATTGAAATACCAGATCAACCGGCGCGCCGAGATCCATGGCGCGCATAGTGGTGGTGACATGCGCCAGCACGCAGCTTTGCGTTGGGATGTCATACGCCAAGCGCAGCCGGTCCAGCATCTCCAGGATCCGCAGCACCGCTTCCACATTATCGGTCGCGGGATTGACGCCAATCACCGCGTCGCCGGCGCCAAGCAATAACCCATCCAAAGTGGCGGCGGCGATGCCGCGTGGATCATCGGTTGGGTGATTGGGTTGCAGGCGTATGGAAAGCCGTCCCTTAAGGCCTATGGTATTGCGAAAGCGCGCGACATTCACGCATTTCGCCGCGACCGTGATCAAATCCGCCGCGCGCATGATTTTGGACGTTGCCGCCACCATTTCCGGTGTCAGGCCCGGGGCCAGCGCCGCAAGGGTTGCGCTATCGGTGGCATCGGCCAGCAGCCAATCACGAAAGCCGCCGATTGTCAGGCTGCTGATCGGTGCAAAGGCTGCCTTGTTATGGCTATCCTGGATCAGGCGCGTTACCTCATCCGCTTCATAAGGGACCACGCTTTCCGACAGGAAATGCGCGAGCGGCAAATCAGCCAAGGCGCGCTGCGCGGCAATGCGTTCCTCAGCACTTTCTGCGGCAACGCCGGCCAAAGCATCGCCAGACCGAAAGGGCGTGGCGCGAGCCAGTAGCGTCTTCAGATCGGGGAAGACATAACGCGTGGTGCCGATATGCTGCGCGAAAGCCATGCTCGTCCTGGGGCTGGGGGCTGAAGCTTTGGCTATATAAAGTGAAGGCGCGCGAAATTCGAGCGGGAAACTGCGCTTCGCGCCCGACATGACAGGCTAGCCGTGCAGCGATACACTGAATGCGATTGCAGGAGAATGTTGATGCGTATTGCGGTAATGGGAACGGGCGGTGTTGGCGGCGGTTTTGGCGCGGCCCTGGCCAAAGCGGGCGCGGATGTGACCTTTATCGCGCGCGGGGCGCATCTGGCGGCGATGCAGCGCGACGGCTTGCGCATTATGGGTGGCCGGGGTGAGACGCATCTTTTGCCCACTAAAGCCACCGATGATCCCACCAGCGTCGGGACAGTGGATCTGGTGATGTTCTGCGTGAAGCTTTGGGATGTAGAAAGCGCAGGTCAGGCGATCCGCCCCATGGTCGGGCCGGATACGGCCGTGCTGCCCCTGCAAAATGGCATTGATGCCAGCGAAAGGCTGATCCCCATTCTGGGCGCGAAAGCGGTAATGGGGGGTGTCGCGCAAATCAGCGCAACGATTGATGCACCAGGTGTTATTCGTCAGACTGGCACCTTCATGCGCCTTGCCTTCGGAGAACTGGATGGCAGCATCTCGCCACGCGGTAAAACATTTCTGGAATGGTGCCAGCGCGCCGGGTTTGACGCGACGCTGAGCGACCGCATCCTGACCGAGCTTTGGCTGAAATTCATCATCCTGGCGACGAATTCTGGCATGACGGCGCTCACGCGCCGCCCGCTTGGTGAATTGCGCGATGACCCCGATATCGCGCCCTATTTCCGTGCTGGTTTTGAAGAAGTGATCGCCCTTGCTCGTGCCAAGGGCGTGTGGCTGCCGGATGATGTGCTGGAACGCAGCATGAAATTCACTGCGGGCGCCCCGGCCGGCATGCGCGCTTCCATGGCGGTGGATTTGATCCGCGGCAATCGGATTGAATTGCCCTGGCTGTCTGGCAAGGTCGTGGCGCTGGGCCGCGCGCTTGGCGTGCCGACACCAACCCATGCCATGATCAATGCCGCGCTGAAGCCCTATGCCATGGGCGCGCCCCAGGATTAGCCTGGGTTTTGCGCGCGCCAAAGATCCGCGATCTGGCCCATGCTGGCGGGCCAGACGTTGCCGCGCGCCATGATGCCATCAAGCATGGCATTAAAAGCGCGGATGCGATGCGGCACGCCCATCAGCCAGGGTGTCACCGGCACCACCAGAATGCGCCCGCTGCCGGTTTCCTGTGCCTCGCGATCCAGTGTCTCATGCGCGGTCAGGATGGAATTGGTGAAATCCTCGGTGGCGAAATGCTGCTGGTGCAGCATGCGTTGATCTGACAAATCCTGCGACAGCGGCATAGAGATCAGGCGCCCGGCATCGGTGGTCATGACATAGGGCATGTCATCATTCGCCCAGCCGGTGGTGAAGGTGAAGCCGGCTTCCGCGACCAGGCCCAAGGTATGGCTTGATTCGGAGTGCGCCGGCGAATGCCAGCCGCGCACCGCCGCGCCGAAGCGTGCGCGCAACAGATTGGCAGCTTCCTGCACCGTGGCGCGTTCGTCATCAAGCGGAACACCGCTGTGGTGTAGCCGGCCCATATCCAGGCCCGCACAGGCAATTTCCCATTTTGCTGCAGCAAGATCATCCATCAGCACCGGATAGCGGCGCGCCAGCACCGCGCTGAGCAATGCAGTGGCAGGTAGGCTGCGCGCCACAAGGGATTTCATCAGCCGATAAACGCCAATGCGATTGCCGTAATCGCGCAAAGTGTAATCCCAATAGGAAGGATAGGGCCTTTCCATGCCGCCCGGCGCGATGAAGGGCTTGAGCGGCATATCCATCGGGAAATGGCCCATATGCACGGCGATGCACAGCGCAACGCGCGCGCCATTCGGCCAGGAAACCGGCTTCGCAGCCGGCAGCGCGCGGAAGGGATAGATATCATGATCCATCCCGCGACGGCGGTGCGGGTAGTGCAGATAGTCTTCAGGCAAGCCCTTCATGGTGTCCCCGCTGCGATCCAGGATTGCGCTTCCGCCAAATGGTGTTCCGTGTACCAGGCAGCGATTTCCCGCCCTGTGGCAAGCCAGACCTTGTCGTGACGCACCACATGCCGCAGCACATCATCCAGCGCGCCGATGCGATGCGCCTGGCCGATCAGGAAGGGATGCAATGGCATGCACATCACGGTGCCGCTTTCAGCACCTTCTTCGTAAAGCTGATCGAATTGCGCCTTGCAGATGGCGGCGAAACGCTCGGGCGGTGTATTGCGCATGGCCAGCAGCGGCACGTCATTGATTTCAAGCGAATAGGGAATACTGATCAAATGGCCGCTGCGCACCTTGATCGGCGTGGGTTGATCATCATGCAGCATATCCAGCGTGTATTTGATGCCTTCTTCCGCCAGAAGATGCTGGGTGGTTTCATCATTGGAAATGGCGGGGGTGAGCCACCCATCCAATTCCTGCCCGCTTGCGCGCTTGATGGATTCTCGATTTTCGCGAATGACAGCGCGCTGCTGATCCTCATTCATGCCATAGAAATAGCGGGTGTTATAGGTGCCGTGGCTGAACAACTCCCAGTCCAAATCGCAGCAGCGTTCGATGATCTCCGGATAATGATCGCAGACCGCGACATTGAGCGAAACACTGCCGCGCACCCCATGCTGCGCCATGACATCCGACATGCGCCAGAAGCCAACGCGATTACCGTAATCGCGCCAAGAATAGCCAAGCACATCAGGCTGCGGCCTGGTCCAGGGCATGCGGCGCTCATTGGGCGGGGGATCCAGCTCATAATGTTCGATATTTGGCGCGACCCAAAAGGCGATGCGTGCGCCATTGGGCCAAGTGATCTTGGGGCGCCTCCGCCAGGGCATATAATCATAATGGCCGGGTTCGCTTAACATGGATGACGATCCTTCATTCAAGCCTGATCCTAATAAATTTCTGAAAGATCAGGAAGTGCTGTGTAGTTTTTGGTCAATGCTCGAGAATTTTTGTTGCATCCAGGACCATCATGTGTTCCTGCTGGACGCGCTCCCGCAATTCAGGAAAGCTCATTATGAAATTATGCCTGGCCTGAACATCGTCGGCTCGGCAGACCATGATATGCGTCACACCGATGCCAACATCCCGATCTCCCGGGCCAAGCGAACTTCCTCGGCCAGCATCAAGCGCCAAACACAGGTTGCGCGAGTCTGATCTGATCCGGAAGCCAAGGCAGTGTCGTGTGCCACTCCCAACTAGATGCTCAATGGAGGCAGGCAGCGGTTCTCCGTCTAGGCTGCAAACAACCTTTACAGGCGTATCTATGGCGGTCCCGCGCAGGCGGAGAAAAAGTAACAGATCTTCCCCCAAGGCGTCATCCGGCAGTGGTAATCGGATTATTGCCGTACCTGGCGTTGTCCAGCATCCCCAGTCTTCAAGTCGATGCCAATTCAGTCCATCACGTAGAAGATTAGCCATCGCAAGATCAAGACTTGGCGACATGGCATCCGATTTGCCAAAATGCACGGGGTGACCAATAGGAACACGCAGTAACGCTTCCTGTCGTGCACTGGCTGAAGCTTCGATCTTCAGGATACGCTCGATGAAGTCTTCGGCAACAGCGCTCCATTCACGAAGGTTGGCACTTGCACGCGCTTGGTTACGCAATTTCAGTCTCGTTTCAGTGTCAAAGATGAGTACTTCGAGCTTAGAAATAAGTTCATCAACGTCATTCATCCCGAAATAGACTGCAGCGCGGCCACCTGCCTCACTCAAAGAGGTGTTGCATGAAACCAGGGGCAAGCTTCCATACGAAAGGCTTTCAGTGACCGGCAGACCCCAACCTTCATAGAAGCTGTTGAAAATCGTGAATAGGCTCTCGCGATACAGTGTTTCCAGCGCACTGTCGCTGACACTTGAAATGAGCAAAATTTTGCTGTTGAGCGCTGGCCGATTGCGGAGGAATTCAGCCCCATCCTCAAAGAGCCAGCCGGCTTTTCCGAGGCAGATTAGGAAGGGAATGGAAGTCGCATCATGGTTGTCTAGCAGCGCTTCCCAAGCCTTGAACAAAAGCAGGTGATTCTTGCGGCTTTCCAGAGTCCCCACACAAAGAACAAAGCTGGCACCCGGTGGTAAGATATGCATCAAAAAATCAGTAGATATGACTTCACGATCGGAAAGAAATTTCCGCATGTCGCCATTCAGTGCAACAGGATGGACAGGCAAGTTGAAATCAGGGATCAGGCGTGATGCATGGTGCCTTATGTCCATGGCCGACCATTGGGAATTAGTCACCGCGCCATCAACCTCAAGAATCATGGTGGAAAACCATTGGCTGAACTCCTCAACCAATCTTTGGGCGCAATGTTCCGGTGTCATTAGCGGAATGACATCGTGAATCATCGGGACATAGCGAATGCAATATTTCTTACGTAATTCTCTGATCTTCAGGAAGTAATTCTCAATCCACCATGAAGTGCCCAGATTCACCAGTATAACATCATGTTCTTCCAATTGCCGTTCAAAGGCAACTTCATGGTGAGGCGAAGAGGCGGGCGTTTCAAAAAGCGCAAGAAATTCCCCCTCCGCTAAGCCATCGCTCGATTCAGCCGCATCGTGTAGCGTGAAGAAGGTTTCCTTGCTGACCGGCAGCCATGTACCTAGGTTCTGATCGAAATGAATAATGATCGGGTTGGCGCGCGCCTCAAAAACCGTCAGGGCATGATGGATGACATTAAGCTGCACCCGCTGGATACCGGTTGGGATCCGCCATTCCTTCATGTATTGAATCAAATCGGTGATATCGAATACCAAGCGCGTCGCGCGCGGTCTGAGCTCTTTCTGACGTTCGAGTTCCCGAGAGGCCAGTATCTGTTCCAGTAGAGCTATTTCAATCTTGGCGTCGTCATTTTGCTGATCCAGCGCCAATGCGGTACGATAGGCGTCAAGGGCTTCCTGATGCTGTCCCAGAAGCTTGAGGGCATGACCAATTTGTAAATGCAGGTCACTGTCATTTGGCGCATGGGTCAATGCGCGACGGTAAGCGTTCAGACCAGCGGCTATTTCGCCGGCTTCCTTAAGGCAGTGACCGTGCTGCACCCAAATTGGCCAGTCATCCCCATGGCTTTTAAGATATGCGGCATATGATGCGGCAGCTTCGACCCAGCGCCGGTCATCACGCAGACTGTCCCCAGCCGATTTGAAGGACGAGGCATCTTCCGAAGGCACCTCAGTGTCGTTCACGTCGGGCTCAGCGCTTCAAGGAAAAGCATAAAAACTGTCTTGCGCATTACCCCACCATTATCGGGAAAGCTTCGTAAACTTGCCATAAACCTCGGCCAGCCGCGCCTGATACCGTTCGGGGGAGAATTCCTGCGCCCGAATAGGTCCAGCTTCTGCTAGGCGGCCGCGTAGATCCGCATCAGAATCGAGCGCGCGTATCCCCTCAACCAGCGCGCGCGTATCATAGGGGTCCACCTGCAAGGCGGCATTCCCAACAACTTCTGGCATTGAAGCCGTATTGGAGGTGAGAACTGGTGTGCCAAGTGACATAGCCTCCAAAGCCGGCAGGCCAAAACCCTCATAAAGTGAGGGAAATAATACGGCCTTGGCGCCGCGGATCAGGCTAACCAGCAAGGGGAAGGGGGCGTAGTCAACCTGAAGCACTCGGAAGCGCCTTTCCGTAATGTTGCCATTAGTAAGCAAATAGCGGACGTGGTCATTATCCGATATCAGGCGCAACTCCTCCTCAGATTTCCAGGCCTTCTTGCCTACGATGACAAGCGGATCGGTTGCCCCTGAAGCGAGATACGCCTCAATCATGCGGCCGACATTTTTCTTTGGCTCAATAGCCCCGAAGAACAGAAAATAATTTTTATAGTTCAGGCCAAAAGTACCTTCCACATCGCTCCTGACGTCGCTGATCGGCTTATCGCGATAGCGAGCAGGAATATCCACGGCCTGATAGGTATTGGTGATGCGCTTTTCAGGTATCCCGAATAGGTTGATGATATCTTTCTTTGATGCTTCACTCACGGTCACGATGTGATCGGCGCTTTTAGTCAGGCGCCGCATCAGGCGGAAATAATAGCGCTTGTTGTCGAGGGTGGTGTAGGGAAGGCGCAGCGGCACAAGGTCGTGCAGGGTGTAGATATTTTTGGCGTTGGAGATTCGCAGAGCCAGCGGGTAAGTCCAATGCATAATTTCCGGACCTTTGCGGAAGTGAACATTCATGCGCCGGCCGAACCATTTGCCGTAGAGTTCCTGTTTTTGGTACAGACCTTGAACATTCCATATGTGGTCGAAATGGGGAAGGCGGGCACGGAAAGTGTCGCGGATGACCCGACCTGTGATTGGAACCTGCGTAGCGATTTCTCCAAAGGGCAAAGTCATGGCGCGCCACAAATTCATCAAACGTTCTGCTAGCCAGGATGGCTTACCGACGCGCGGGTCAAAAAAGGCAATTTCGCGTATCAAGGAATAAAAGCTGATCGTGGAGGTGGAGGTGCCGTAAAGCACACCAACCTCCGCCCCAAGGTCACGCAATGCGAAGGAAAGGTTGCGCGAGTACGTCGCAACACCAGTTCCCTGTTCCAGCGACAGATTGAAACCATCAATGTATATCCGAGGCTTGCGCAAGAGAATTCTCCGAATAAGGCGAAGGGTCGGATAATAAACGATGTCCGTCAAGATTGAATAGAAGAATAAGCTATCTTTCAATGAATTTATGTAGCTATTACGAAAAATAACTAAACGCCCTCTGATCTGAGCCAAATCAGTGGGGGGCGGCGGCGCTTCAATCCGCCTGCCGCAAGCCGCTATCGCGGATCAGCCCGGCATATTTCTCAGCCTCGGCCTTAACATAGGCCGTAAAGGCCTGATGGTTCAGATGGCGGATGGGGTGGCCTGCACGCGTCATGCCCTCAATCACTGATGGCGTGCGCAGCGTTCTGCCGCAGGCCTCATCCAGACGGGCCACCATGGCTTCCGGCGTGCCAGGCGCCGTGAAAATTCCGGTCCAAAGCGGATAGACCAGGTCAAGCCCCTGTTCGCGAAGCGTGGGCGTATCCGGAAAATCTGGTGAGCGTTGTTCGGCGAAAACCGCCACCGCATGCAGCCCATATTGTTTCACGAGATTTGCTTCCGCGGTCAGCATCGGCACCGTGCCGGAAAGCATCGCCTGCACACTATCGCCCGAACCGCGGAAAGGGATGTGGTTCATCTCGATCCCGAAGGCGCGTGACAGGCCTGTCATGGCCAAATGCCCAAGCCCGCCAACGCCGCCCGAGGCATAGGGCAATTGCCCCGGATTGGACCTGGCGCGCGCGACGATATCGGCGACCGTCCTGATGCCCGTTGTGGTTGGTGTCATCAGCGTGGCTGGCGCTTCGGCGACCAGACAAACAGCTGTGAGTTGATCCGCGCGATAAGGCGCGCGCGCCATGAAGCTTGGCTGAATGGCGATCGGCGCCATGGAGGTCAGCAGGATCGTCTGCCCATCCGGTTTGGCGCGCACCACTTCCGATGTGCCGATGGTGCCCGTGGCGCCGCCAACATTACGAATAACCACCTGGGTGCCCATCGCCTCGGTAAATACTGGCTGGATCAGGCGGCCGATAATGTCCGTCCCGCCACCCGCCGGCCAGGGGATGATCATTTGCACCTGGGCAGAGGCCGGCGCGCTGCCAGCCCATAGCGCAGCCAGGGCCAGGGCGGCCCGCGACAAGAATTTCATAGCCGTGTTTCCTTCCCAATACGGCACTTTGCGTGCCTTGGAAGGAAGCTTGGCCCAGGCGGTCCCGCCGGAGCAAGCGGAATTTGCGGGTGGCAGCCGCGCAGTCTAGCCTCATTCCCAGAAGAAAAAGGAGGGATCCAATGTTGCGCTATGCCTTGGCGTTTTGCGCCGTACTTTTTGCCGGAAGCGTGCAGGCCGCCGATCTGCCAGACCGGCCCATTCGCATCATCGTGCCCTTCACACCTGCCGGTACCAGCGACATCCTGGCGCGTGTTTTGGCCGAAGCGGCAGCGCCCTTCCTGCCGCGCGGGTCCGTGATTGAAAATCGCGGCGGTGCTGGCGGCAATATCGGCATGGCGGAAGCCGCGCGCGGCGCGGCGGATGGCTCCACTCTTATTCAATGTGCCTTCGGCCCCTGCGGCGCCAATCCCGCGCTTTATGCCAATCCCGGCTATAGTCTGAATGATTTCGCGCCCGTGATCCTGACCGGCGCGGTGCGCAATGTGATGACGGTGCGCAAGGATTTGCCTGCGCGTAATATCCAGGAATTCATCGCGTTGGCGAAGACAACACCCTTGAGCTTTGCATCCTCGGGCGTCGGCGCTTCCAATCATCTTGGCCCGGAATTGCTGCGCAGCATCACAGGCATTGAAATGACCCACGTGCCCTATCGCGGCAGCGGGCCGGCGGCGACGGATTTGATTGCCGGGCGCGTGGATGTATTTTTCGACAATCTGCCCTCCATCCTGCCGCATATCCGGGCCGGCACTGTTCGCGCTTTGGCGGCGCTGAGTGCGGAGCGCATTCCGGAACTGCCCGATCTGCCGACCTTTGCTGAACAGGGCGTGCAGGGAATGGTGATTGACAGCTGGTTCGGCTTTATGACGCCGGCAAGAACGCCGCCTGCCGCCATTGCAGCGCTGAATGCTGCCTTCAACAAGGCTATGGAAACCCCAGCTGTGCGTCAGCGCATGCAGGAATTGGCGCTGACACCCATTGGCGGCACGCCGGAAAAAATGGGCGCGCATATCCAAAGCGAAGTTGCGCGCTGGTCTGAAGTGGTGCGCCGCCAAGGTATCCGCGCGGAGTGACACAAGCATGAGCAAGATCCGTACGCTGCGCAGCATTCGCATCGCCGAACGCCCGAACCTGCTTTGGCTTGAAATCGAAACCGATGATGGGTTGATGGGTCTGGGTGAAGCCTTTCGCGGTGCCGCTGCGGTGGAAGCCGTGATCCATGAAAGCGTGGCACCCTTTTTGCTTGGGCGTGATGCGCGCCAGATTGAAGGCATTTCGCGCCATTTGCTGACGCCCTATGTCGGCTTTGGATCATCCGGCGCGGAGATTCGCGCCGCTTCGGCGGTGGATATCGCGCTGTGGGATTTGGCGGGCAAGCGCTTGGGCATACCGGTGCATGAAGCGCTGGGCGGCCTCTCACGCGACAGGGTACGCAGCTACAACACCTGCGCGGGCTATGATTACAACACGAAAAGCGTGCAGCGCCGCGATATTGGCGCGGCGGATCAGGCGCGCGGGCCTTATGATGATCAGGTGGCCTTCATGCGCGATGCCGGGGCGCTGGCGGAAAGCCTACTCGCGGAAGGCTTCACTGCCATGAAAATCTGGCCCTTCGATATCTACGCACCGGCGACCCAGGGCCAATCCATTACCCTGGCTGATTTGAAGCGCGGGCTTGAGCCATTTGAGAAAATTCGCCGGGCTGTCGGCGACAGGATCGAGATCATGGCTGAATTGCACAGCCTTTGGTCCTATCCGGCGGCGCTGCGCATCTGTCAGGCCTTGGAACCCTTGGCGATCACCTGGGCGGAAGATCCGATCGGCAAGATGGATGATGTTGCCTCCCTCGCGGAACTCCGCCGTGCGACGCGCGTGCCGATTTGCGCGAGCGAAACACTTGGCGGCAAGGTCGCCTTTCGTGACCTATTGGTTGCCGGTGCCACTGATGTTGTGATGCTTGATCTGACTTGGTGCGGCGGCCTTACCGAAGCGCGCAAGATTGCGGCGCTGGCTGAAGCCTGGGCGCGGCCTGTGGCGCCGCATGATTGCACTGGGCCGGTGACGCTGGTGGCATCGTTGCATCTGGCGCTGCATGCGCCGACAGCGATTTTCCAGGAAGTGGTACGCGCGACGCTGGCCACCTGGTATCGCGACCTCGTCACCGTTTTGCCGCGGTTGGAACACGGGTGGGTGCTGCCCATGGAAGGGCCGGGGCTTGGCACTGCGCTATTGCCGGAAGTGGCTAAGCGGCAAGATGCCGTGGTGCGCGAAAGTAAAGTTTAAGCTGCGCCCTCATCCCTCAACAGCTTCTCCACCATCTCCGCCGGCACATCGCTGCTGGTGAAGCAATCGCCAGGGGCCCGTAGCAGCAC
The DNA here is from genome assembly GCA_945873675.1 of Asaia bogorensis. Lineage (GTDB taxonomy): Bacteria > Pseudomonadota > Alphaproteobacteria > Acetobacterales > Acetobacteraceae > Neoroseomonas > Neoroseomonas bogorensis_C. The sequence continues at coordinate 554 of CAMCEP010000049.1, read as the reverse complement.
AAAGCGCATCTTGCCGTCGCGGTTTTTCTTATCCTTCGCCATGCGCCCAAGCAGCGCATCAACCGTGAAGCGGCGCGGCAGATCGGCGATGCGCGCGGGCAGGCCGCAAGCCGCCAGATGCGCAATCACGCGTGAAGGCCATTCCTGGCTGCAATGGCCAAGCCGCGCGGAAAGCGAAGCCGCCAAGCCAAGCCCGACCGCCACAGCCTCACCATGCAACACAGAACCATCAAAGCGCGCTTCCGCTTCCAAAGCGTGTCCAAAGGTGTGGCCAAGATTGAGCAAGGCGCGCCCGCCCTCGGCACTTTCCTCACGCTCATCCGCGGCCACCACGGCGGCCTTCAGTCTACAGGATTCAACCACGGCAATGGTCAATGCGGCGGCGTCCCCCGCCACCACCGCCTGGCCATTGGCTTCGCACCAATGCCAGAATTCGCCCTGCAACAAGCCGTGCTTGGCCACTTCCGCATAGCCTGCGCGCAATTCGCGCGGCGGCAGGGTGCTTAGCGTATCCGTATCGGCCAGCACGATCCTAGGCTGATGAAAGGCGCCGG
>CAMCEP010000048.1 GCA_945873675.1 Asaia bogorensis | reverse complement strand
GCCATCAGATCACCGGTTTCCATTGCCTCATGCGGGTTGTGGCTGCCGTTTTGGTTACGCACCAGCAGCATCCCAGTCTTCACGCCCGCCGCAGCGAAATTATTCGCGTCATGCGTACCTGGGCTGTGCAGGCGCGCGGCAGTAAGGCCGCAGGCTGCGGCGGCATCGGCCAAGCTTGCCATCAGCGCAGGGTCCATGAGCCCAGGCGCGGCGCTGCTGCGTTCGCCAAGTGTGATGGTCACGCGCCGGCGCGCCGCTACCTCCGTCACAATGTCATGCAGTTTGCTCTCAAGCGCCACAAGATGCGCGGCATCATAGGCGCGCAGATCGAGGCTCATTTCAAAATCACCTGAAACGGCGGTCAGCGAATGCCGATCTACAGGCGTATGAAATCGCCCGATGGTCACTGCCATGGGCCGGCCCGCGGCTTCTTCCGCAAGCCAAAGCTGTTCCAGGCAAAGCGACAAATCTGCACCGGCCAAAGCAGCATCCCTGCGAAAGCGATGCGGCAGACCGGTATGCGCATCCTCACCCGTGATGCGAATGAAGGGATGGCGCAGATTACCTGGATTGGCGACGCAGATGGCAAGCGGCGCATCAGCCTCAATCAATTGTGGCGCCTGTTCGATATGTACTTCCAGATAGGCGCCAATGCTGCTGGGGTCTCGCAAGTGCTTGCCGTGCCTAAGCTGCGCCGGATCACCACCCGCCGCCGCGATGCTCTCGGCCAGCGTCTTGCCGGTGCGCGCATGGCGCAATTCCAAAGCGCCCGGCGGTAGGCGTGCCAATAGGCAACGGCTGCCAATCAGGCCAAGGCCGAACCATACCGCTTCCTCACATCGTAGTGCCAGCACTTCAATATCCCGGCGCGGCGTGATGCCCGCCGCGCGCAAAGCCGCAACGGCGCCGATTCCGGCAATCACGCCCGCAGCGCCATCGAAATTGCCGCCCTGCACAATACTATCAAGGTGGGAACCGATGATGATCGGCGGCGCCTCCGGCTTTTCAGCCGCCCAGCGCAGGGTAAGATTGGCGCCGGCGTCAATGCTGGCTTGCATGCCAAGCGCCTCACCGGCCTTGCGGATCAGATCATGCGCTTCATTCTCGCCGCGACCATAGGCATCGCGCGTGATGCCGGGCGGGTCGGCGCCAATCGTCGCCACGCCGTCCAGCAAGCTTTGCACCAGCGGCTTTTGTGCCGCGATCGCCTCATCCAATGTCATGCTGCAAGCGCCTTTGCATCACTTAGCACCATATCGGCGGCTTTTTCGCCAATCATGATGCTGGGGACATTGGTATTGCCGGAAGTCAGGCTCGGCATGATGGAAGCATCCGCAACACGCAGCCCGGCAATGCCATGCACGCGAAGTTCCGCATCCACAACCGCCATCGGGTCGCTGCCCATCTTGCAGGTGCCAACCGGGTGATAGGTGGTCTCGGCCGCCTGCTTCACCCATTCGATGATCTCGGCATCACTTTGCCGCGCTGGCCCCGGTGCGACTTCCGTCAGGCGCAGCGGCGCCATGGCCGGTGCATACATGACGCTACGCGCAATCTGAATCGCACGCACCGTCAGCGCCGCATCCACGGGCGCTGAGAGGAAATTGAAATGGATTGCGGGCGGCACCTTTGGATCGATCGAGGTGATGTGGATCTGCCCCTTGCTTTCCGGGCGCATGACATGGGCGTAGCAGGTCATACCGGATTGCGCTGAAATGCGCGGACCATTTGGCCCGGCTTCAGTGAAAGCGGGCACCCAGCCCAGCAAAAGATCAGGCGCTTCCAGCCCTTCGCGGGAGAATACAAAAGCGCGAATGGGGGCCGCCACCGCGCCCAACATGCCCTTGCCAGTCAGCGCATAGCGCAAGGCCTGTTCCACCAGACCAAGCCCGCGCCCACGATCATTCAGCGTGTAGCCCTTCGCACCCACCGCCCAGCGCGTGCGCGGCGCGTAATGGTCGCGTAGATTCTCACCAACGCCGGGCAGCGCATGCAGCGTATCTATGCCCAACGCCTGCAAGCGTTCCGGCTGACCAATGCCTGATAATTCCAGCAATTGCGGCGAATTGATCGAGCCACTACTGATGATTACTTCCCGCCCCGCCTGCGCTTCAAGCGCTTGATCGCCCTTGCTGTAGCGCACGCCAATGCAGCGCTTGCCTTGGAAAATCAGTTTTTCCGCAAGCGCCCCGGTTTCGATATGCAGATTGGCGCGGCCGCGAATGGGGTCCAGGTAACAGGCGGCGGTGCTCATGCGGCGGCCGCCCGAAATGCTTGCCTGGCTCATGGCAATGCCATCCTGCTGCGCGCCATTGTAATCCGGGTTGTGGCGAATGCCGACCTCGCCAGCCGCCTTGATCAGCGCCTGGAAAATTGCCTCTCGCGGTTCGGGATTGGTGACGCGCAGCGGTCCGTCTGCGCCACGATAGGTGGCGTCACCATCGCCCTGATAGGTCTCGATCCGCTTGAAGAAGGGCAGCACATCCGCATAGCTCCAGCCGCGATTGCCCATCTGCGCCCAGGTGTCGAAATCCTGCGCCTGACCGCGCACGAAAGCGAGGCCGTTGATGGCGCTCGACCCACCCAGGAGACGCCCGCGCGGCACGGGCAGCCGCCGGCCATTGGTGGTGGCTTCCGGTTCTGAGGTGTAGAGCCAATTCACCTCAGGATTATTGATCATGCGCGCATAGCCCACGGGAATGCGTGTCCAGCGATAGCTGGCGGGCCCCGCTTCAAGCAGTAGCACCTTGTTGCGCGGATCGGCGGAAAGGCGATTGGCCACCACCGCGCCCGCCGAACCAGCGCCGATGATGATGTAGTCATATGTCGCCATGACTTTCCCCCTTAGCTTTCCCCCGCATCAACCCATGCGAAGCGCTTCAGGGCAAGTCCTTGCGGGTAATTTGGCGCGATCCGGCAAAGCGAACCACGCCATCAAGCCCCAACGCTCAGCGCATCGGGCGCATATACTCCATGGACATTTCCGACGGGTTCTGAATGCCCATCATCGCCATGTTGCGATCGATTTCTTCAGACAGCAGGCCAATCGCGTGCTTCACGCCTTCTTCGCCCGCCACCGCCGCCGCTGAAAGCATCGGGCGGCCAACAAAGACAAAGGAAGCACCAAGCGCCAGCGCCTTCAGCACATCACTGCCGCGGCGGATGCCGCCATCATACATCACCGTCATACCGCCGGCATCGCGGGCGATTTCAGCAAGGCTGCGCAAGCCCGAAATCGTGCCATCCAATTGCCGCCCGCCATGGTTGGACACCATGATGCCATCGGCCCCCGCTTCGCGGCACATGCGCGCATCTTCGGGGGAGATGATGCCCTTCACCACAAGCTTGCCCTTCCAGCGCTTGCGGATCAGTTCCAGATGCTCCCACGCCAGCCCATCACGCGCGCCAAAGGCGCGCATCAAGGTGCTGGAGACAATGGGCGGCCCACGGCCCGCATCCATATTCTCAAAATGCGGCATGCCGTTGGTCAGCATGGTCTTGAAGAAAGTATTCAGCACCCAGCCCGGATGGGTAATGCCATCCCACAGCAATTGCGGTGTGGGCTTGAGTGGAATGGAATAGCCATTGCGCACATTGTTTTCGCGGTTGGATGAAACCTGCACATCCACCGTCAGCACAAAGGTCTTGAAGCCGGCCGCCGCCACGCGGTCCACCAGCGGTTCAATACGCTCAGCCTCACCGGGCAGATAGGCCTGATACCAGGCATCCGGATTGGCCTTGGCCACATCTTCAAGCGGGATCAGCGAAGATGCGCTCATGATCATGGGCACATTGCGCGCGCGGGCCGCTTGCGTCAGCACCAGGTCACCGCGATAGGCCACCAGCGCGGAAGCGCCCATGGGCGGCAGGCCGAAGGGCGCATCATATTCCTGGCCGAACAGCGTGGTCTTCAGGTTGCGCCCACGTGTGTCGCGCAGCACGCGCGGCACAAAGCCCCATTCGGCGAAGGCTTCGCGATTATCATGCAGCGACGCATTGTTTTCCACCGCGCCAGAGACAAAGCCGCCAATGCTGCGCGGCAAGTAGCGCGCGGCAGCGGCTTCAAAATCCGGCAGGCTCAGGTAGCGGCGCACGGAAGCCGGCGGCGGCGGTGGGCGCTTCTGGCTGAGGTTTTGTGGGGCGGTGGGCGCCTGGGCCCATTCGGGCGAATTCGCCGTCATCGAAATTTCCTTGGACTGACATCTGTCTGGCCTTTTATTGCCCGGAATCGCGCGGCAGGCCAGCCCAGGGCGTCAATTTCAGGGCCAAAGCGGGCGGATCACATGCTCATAAAGCGTGAAGGCGACCTCAATCCCCACCAGCACCACCACCGCCGCTTCCAGCCGAAGGGCGCGCCTGGCCTGGATCAGGGATAGCAGCGCCTGGGTCGTATCCCCGATCCAGGCGAGCTTGCGTTCCAAGGCACCCCCCCTTTCGCGGAGTTCATATTCATCGGCCAGGCGCGCATGGAGCCGTTCCAATTCCGGGTGATCCCAGAGCACTTCAGGCTTATCCGTCGCTTCCACCCGGCCAAGATTGCGGCTTCGGGCCGACAGCGCGTGGCCAATCTGGCGTTGCAAGGCGCGCGAAGAAACGCTGAGCCGGCCCGCGACCCGAAGTTCAGCCACGGCGGGTTCCATGCGGTCCAGGGCCTCCATGATGCGGGCTTCCTGTTGGGCGAGGGCGGCGCTTTTCGCCAAGGCATCCGCCACCACGGCAAGCCTTTCCGGCGCCTGATCACAAAGCTGGATCACGCCTTCCGCATCAACGCCGTCCCGTTCGGCGCCAAGCGCGATCAGCGCGGCTTCCTCGGCCGGGTTATCAGCGAGGTTGGTAATACGCGGGCCAAGCCCTGTAAGCAGCGCGGCTTCCTGGGCGGGATCGGCGCCGAAGATCACCACGGCACCCCAGCGAAAGGCGAAGGCGCTGATCGGGGCGGGGGCGGCGATGGGAACCGGGTCCGCCAGCGCCGCGCCGCCGGGGCCAAGGCCGCGATGGTCCAGTCTTTCGCCCAAAATCACAGCGCGGGCATGCAGGCGCGCCATTGTGATTGGCATTGCGGCGGGAATCGCGCCACTTGCGGCCTCATCGGTGATGGGCGCTTCGACGCGCATGATGTTCTCCATGCCGGAACCTGATGAAGGAAGTTCAACATGGCGCCGATGGCGCTTCGGCGTCACCTCACATGCATGTGATGAAAGCCAAGCGGCCACCTGGTGCAGCGTTTGGGGAAGCGCGCTTGCCTGCGCGCCCAGTTGCGCCCGGGCTTGGGCTTGCCGTGGCGCGGCGTGGTATTTTCCGCCCAGAAGATCAGGAAGATTTTGGCCGCATCGCTGATCGTGTGGCGGCGGGTAACATGGGGCTGATTGGCGATGCCGATGGCAAGGATGAGCAAGCCTTTCTGCGCAACGCCATGGCCTGCGGCGCATTGCTGACCGCCGGGCGGCATCTGGTGCGTGGCGATGAAACCCAGGCGCATCAACCGATGGAATTCTTCGTCAATTGCGCGACGGCGGCGGCAAGTTTCACCTGCTTTTACTTGCTGCTGTGTGGTGCCGGCGTTGGGCGGGCTTATGATGATACGCTTTGCCTGGTTGATTGGCGCCGCGCGCCACGGTTGTTTTTCCAAATTGCGCCAGCACACCCTGATATGGTGCGGGCCGATACAACAATCCGCACCGCTTTGGCGGAAATCGTGCCTGATGGGGCGCAACGCTTCGTTATCCCCGATAGTCGCGAAGGCTGGGCGGAGGCTTTGGAAATCCTGGAAGCCATGGCGCATGCCGGTCAGTCAGGCCGCGCCTTGGTACTGGATTTTTCAGCCATTCGGCCAAGCGGGCAGCCTATTCGCGGGCTTGGCGGGCGCCCCGCGCCGGGCCCTTTGCCTCTACTGCGTGCCTTTCTGCATTTGCGCACGGAAATCATCTATGCGTGTCAGCCCATGCCACGCTGGGAACAGGCCTTGCGCGTGGATGATATCATGGCGCTATGCGTCCTTCACGGCGGGGCGCGGCGCGCGGCGCGCATGGCCGCGAAAACCTGGCGCGATCCCGATGCACCGCGCTTTGCCACCGGGCTTGACCTGCCAGGCCATGCCGGCGCGGCTTATGCGCTTTTGGTGGACGCTGATTTCTGGGTGCGGCTTGGCCCACGCGCCAAGGTGGATGATCCAGCAACGCTTCATGCGTGTAGGGTTTTCGATGCGGCAAGTGCGACCATTCATCAGCGCGGCGAACCAGGCTTCATCAATGCTGATCATCTGGTGAGAACCACGCTGCCCGATGTTGACGCGCGCTTTGGATCGGTGCGCTTTCCGATGATGCTGGGCGCCGCGCTGGTTAGTGATATCGCCATTCATGCGCGCGGGGCAGATTTCCCCACCATCACCAATCCCTGCGGAGAAGTGGCCTTGCCAATAACCGGCGGGCTTTGCGTGGTGGCGGATGTGGCACCGTTGCTTGCTTGCCCTGTGCCGCTTGAAGAAGTTGCGCCCGGCGCACTGCCCGCCGAAAGCGCTGACGCCTGGGATGCGCGCGTGGCAGAGGCAATCCGACTTGGCGTGCGCTTTCTGATTCGCATCAATCGCATGAGGAGCATCTATGATGCTGAAACCCAGGCGAGCAATCGCATCGGCATCGGGCTGACAGGCATTTTCGAATGGGCTTGGCTGCGTTTCGGCCAGCGTTTTGATGCGTTGATTGGGCCGAATGGTGAGCGCGATTTCTGGCGCGTTTTGACGCGGCTTTCCGCTTTGGCGAAGCGCGAAGCCCGCGATTATGCGCGGGCGCTTGGCATGCCAGCCCCGGCCACCGTCACCACCATCAAGCCCGCCGGCACCACTTCCTTGCTATTCGGGCTGAGCGCCGGGGCGCATCCGCCACCAGCGGCCCATTATCTGCGTTGGGTGCGCTATTATGATGCAGGCGCTTTGGCAGGTGCGGGCTATCCCATACGCCGCATCAAGTCGGGCGTTTTGATTGGCTTTCCAACCGAGGCATTGCTGACAAAGCTTGGGCAGCAGGCTGGGCTGATCACGATGGGCGAAGCATCACTGGCAGCACAATATCGGTGGATTGAATTGCTGGAACGTCATTGGATTGGCGCGCGCCAGGGCAATCAGGTTTCCTGCACGTTGAATTTCGATGCGGATCAGATCAGCCTGCCGGAATTGCGGCGATTACTGCGGCGCTACCAACCCAGATTGCGCGCGGCAGCCCTGCTGCCGCGACGCGCCATGGCGCCCGCCACTATGCCAGAAGAACCGATCAGTGGCCCCGAATACAAGGCGCTGATGGCGCGCATCACGCGCGGCGGCATCTAACGCCGCGAAGGCTGTGTCGGCGCCGCTGGCTGCAAAACTGCCTTCAGATCAGTCATCGCCTGTTCGCGGCTTGGCGGATTGCCATTGCTGACCGCGACCATATGCCGCGCCGCGATGCGCGCCAATTCCGGTAGGTATTGCATATTCTGCGCCTGCAATTCCTGCTGCACCACATTGCCGGCATCCGCGATCCGCAGCCGATCCGCGCTGCGGCCAACGGCAAGCACGCTGCGCAGATAGCTCGCGGTCAGTTCCTGGGCACGCGCTGGCTGGCCTTCCGCCTGGCTGCGCAGCGCCGCTTCGATACGCGCCATGGTATTGGTGATTTGCTGCGTGCGTTCCTGTTGCCGGCGTAGCGCTGCCTGCACTTCCGCCTGAGTTGCGGCAGCGATGCGGCCTTGATCTTCTGCAAGTGTGCGCTGCGCCTGCACGGTTTCCGCCTGCACGCGGGCAAAGGCGCCAAGCAATTCGCCAAAACCTTCCGCCAATAGGATTTGCCGGCCAATTTGCGCTGCCGCTGCAATCTGACTTTGGATCGCCTGTATTTCCTGATCATTGCGTTCACGCTGCGCGGTACGCAGCGCCGCGCCCACGCGATCAATCCCCTGGCGTAGTGCTGGGTCTGGCGTGTCATTCTTCAGGACTTCCAGAAGCCGTGCCGGATCTTCGCTGGCGCTGCCGCGTGATTGTGCCTCGGCTTCAAAAGCTGCGCGCAATTGCGTTGGGCGCTGGTCGCTGCTGGTGGCCACCAAAGCAAGTACGGGGCGAAAGCCAAGGCTGCGCAGCCGGAGCGCTTCGCCATTGCGATCCAGCGGCGGCAATTCAACGCGCAGGCTTGAACGGATCTGTTCTTCCGGCGTCAGGAAATCCCCACCCCGCGCCACCATGCCGCCGGCCTGACCATGTAGCCGACCAACGCGATTGAGCCGATAGGGTTCCAGCACCCATTCCGCGACATTGCCAAGGATATCGAAAACCCCAAGCGGATTGGGTTCCAGCATGCCGATGGGCCGCACCCGCCCGCCTGAGGATCGCGTGCCCTGAAACCAGACATGGCGCTGCATGCCATCCGGCATGGGAAACACGCGCGCGCTGAAATCCGCTTCTGAAACTGCGCTGCCACCGCGCGCGGCGAATTCCCATTCATCTTCGGTCGGTAGGCGTACAAAGGCGCGCGCATCATCGCGCGTCGGCAATGCGTCCCGCGCATTGCGCGCGAGCCAAGTGGAATAACGCAGCGTGAAGCCAATGGCATCATGCCAGGCGATATCTGCCTGCGGCAGGCGCCCGGCGGTTGCAGGTGTTGGGCAGGTTTCGCTGGTCACAGCGCTGTATTGATCGCGCGTCACTTCATATTTGCCGATGTAATAGCGCGGCGGTGCAGCAGCATCGGCGCCATGAAACGGGCCGGCGATGAAACTCTGGCGCAAAAACTCACTGTAATTGGTCGCGGCATCCGCCTGACCCAACATGGCAGGCCGATCCGCGAGCAACCCCTGGCCAAGCGGTGTCGGTACCGGGCGAAATACCATGGCGCCACCGCAAGGCATGGGCAGGATCAGATCATCGGCTAGGGGCTTTGGATTCCAGAATTCTGCCGCCCATCTCTCCTGCGCACGCGATGCTTGCGGCAGGTTCGCCGCCATGGCGATCAAGGCGATGAACAGCTTACGCATCGCGAAGCCCCTCTGCTGGTTCGATCCGGGCAGCGCGATACCCGGCAAAAGCGGCTGACAACGCCGCGCCCAAAAGGCTGACAAGCAAGGCCAGCACAAGATGTTCCGTCGCAATAACACAAATGGCACGCCCGCCGGCGGGATTGGCACCTCCGAGCGGCAGGCTGTTCACCAGCCCCGCCACGGTCAGCGCCAGCAGGCTTGCCAAGGCTGCGCCGGCAGCCGCGATGATCAGCGCCTGCAATAGCGGAAACACCACAAGGTCACGCCGCGAAAGCCCAATCAGCCGCAACAGCGAAAGATCACGTTGCTTGCGTTCCACATTGGCATAAAGCCCAACCCCGAGCGAGACGAGATACCCAATGCCACCCAAGCCCGCGAGCAAAGCGAATAGCAACGTCAGGCTGCGATCAAGGCTCAGCAAGCCTTCAACCTGTTCGGCCAGCGTTTCAACCTCTATCCCATCGCGCCGCAGATCATGATCAATGCGCGTGACATCATCTAGGCGTCGCGCATGGGCACGAAAGCCGGCATAAATCCGCGCGGGATCATCCGCGATATCGGTGGGCGTTGTACTGGCCGGTAGTGTGCCATCGGTGAAGCCATCCACCAGCAGCAGCATCTTGAGGTCCACAAAAACACCGTCGCGCCCAAAGGCGCTTGGCGGCGCGATAGCGATGACAGTGACAGGAAAATTCAAAACTTCCCGCGCGCTGGCATCACCGCGAATGGCGCGCAACGTCACCTGTATACCAGGCTGCAGATCAAGCCGTGCAGCGAAGGAAGCGCTTGGAATAATCTGGCGCGGCGAAATGCTGGGCAGGCCATGCAGCAAGGGATCGCCCGCGGCAGTGGCGAGCAATTCAGCGCGCAGCACCGTGCCTGGGCGCGCTGGGTTTTCAAACCGTGCTTCGGTATTCAGGCTGCGAATACGGGGAATGACAAAGGCGATATCAGGCCGCGCAGCAAGGCGCGTGAGAAGCGCCGCATCGAAATTGCGATTGGCAGCGTTCACCACCATTCGGCTGCGCGGATTATCAATCAACTCCGCACGCAGCCCATCAATCACGCCCTGTTTCAGACCGAACAGTATAATCAGTGGCGCCAATACCGCCGCAAGGCCGATCAGGGAACAAAGGGCGAGCGTGCGTTCATGCAAAAGATCACGCAGCGAAAGCCCCACCAGCAGCCCGGTGTGGGATTTGCCAGTATTCATGCCACCGCGCCTGTGGTTGCGCGGCCAAGCCAGGAACGACCGCTGCCTTGATGGGCTTCTGTGCGGATCGGCAGCAGCGCAAAACCATGGCGTGCAGCACGATCCGGATCATGCGTTGCCAGGATCAACGCCGTATCCTGTTCGCGCGCCTGTTCCAGCAGCAGCGCCATGACCGTATCCGCCAGGGCAGGGTGAACACTCGCGGTCGGTTCATCCGCCAGCAGGATTTCTGGGCGATGCGCCAGGGCGCGGGCAATCGCGACACGCTGCCTTTGCCCGACAGAAAGCGAGGTGGGCATCCTATCCAGCAAGGCCGCAATTTCAAGCCGTGCCGCCAAGGCTTCGATATGCGCGGGATCAGGCCGGCCAAGCACAGCCTGGCTCAGCGCAATATTCCTTCGCACAGAAAGAAACGGTAGCAGTCCACCCGTTTGCAGGATGTAGCCGAAATGGGCCGCACGGATGGCGGTCAGGCGATTTTCATCGCGCGCGCGCCAAAGCGCGGCAAGGTCTATTGCCTTGCCATCGCGCGGTGTCAGGAGAAATTGCGCAGCATTTGCGGGGCGCCGCGCCAAGGCCAGCAGATCGAGCAAGGTGGACTTGCCGGAACCGGAAGGCCCCACCAGTGCCAAAGCCTCACCACGCGCAATGGAAAATGTTTCGACCACCAGTTCAAAGCCTGGTCCACCACCTGGTGCCTGATGGCGGATGATCACATCTTGCAGCAGCAGGGTCGGTGCGTTTTGGTTCATGCATGCCCTCAGGGCAGCGCATCCAGCGGCACGGGATACATTGCCTCACCAGGATTCCGCCCACCATCAAAACTCACCCAAAGCGAGGGCTGGCGGTTGAATTCTTCATAAAGGCGTAGCTTCGCTTCCAGCGCATTGACGATTTCAGTGCGTCGCCCGGCACCCATACTGTTCCATTCATCCTGGGTGAATTCCATGATCTGGCTTTGATAGGGCAGGTCCTGGAGGAATTCGCCAAAGGCCCCGCTAAGGCGCTGGAATTCTGCCATACGGCGCGGGTCGCGCGCGGTGGCGGCAGCGGCAGCGCGCACGCGTTCAAAGAAACTTTCTGGCGAAAGCCGCGCAGCTGCTTGCGCCTGGATGATATTGCGCAAGGTGGTTGCCAGATCAGAAAGCTGATTGCGCGTGAGCAATACGCGCACATCCAAAGGCCGCCTTTCGGGGCGCGGATCCGCCGGGTTCAGATCCTGATCCAGCACAAAGCTCCGCACCACATCTGGCGCCGTTTGCTGCCTTTCACGACCAAGATAGGAAAGCCGCATGGCGGTGCCGACAATCTCAGCCTGTTCCGTGATGCGCCTTTCCGCCGCGCCTTGCGGTGCCCTGATGCCGGCGATGGGGCGCCCAACTGCGGCGGCGACTTGCGCGAGCAGCGCATCCGTCAGCGCATCAACGGTCTGGCCGAATTGGCCCATATTGCCTTCATTGATTGGGTAATAAAGTTCCCCCGCCGCGCCGAAGCGTGTGAGTTCGCGGTATTGCCGTTCCGCCCGCGCGTGGTTGTTGCGCCCTTCGGGTGTTTTCAGATGAATGGCGTAGATGGCAACTTGCTTTGCTTCTGATTGCGCCAATTGGCGCATTTCTTCCGGGCCCATTTGCGTCTGCCCGCGCGGATCCTTCGCATCGCGCGCGCCAGCATCCGTCACTAGAATAACAAAGCGCCCGCCATATTGCTGCCAGGGCACTTCATCTAAGGCGAGCTTGATGCCGGCAAGAGAATCCTCGTCAAAACCTTCATTGCTCTCGCGCGCTTCGGCCAGTTCTGAAAGGCGTGGCAGGATCGCATCCGAAGCCTCTGCCAAATCAGGCAGGGAGACCATGCGCGTGACATATTCAAGCCTGGGATTGCCGCCCAAGTGGTCGCGGAAGGCGACCATGCCGAAGCGAAAATTATCGCGAACCGCGGTATCGCGAATGCGATCCACAACGCGCTTCAGCGCTTCCCGCGTGCGTTCAATATAGGGACCCATGCTGATGGTGGTATCCACTACAAAAACCACCGCGCCACGATAATTGCGGAGCGCATCCGGATCAGCCGGTGGTGGCGGTGCAGCCTGTGCGGGGGCAGAAATCACCTCCAGCAGCCGCGCTTCCTGCGCAGCCTCATTTTCCACGCGCTGGGCTGAGATGATGGGCAGCAGATAGAATTGTCTTGTAATATCAATAAAATTCTCAGGCTCCAGCGCAATCACCGGCCCTTCGGTATTGGTGCCGGCCGCTTCACGCAGCCTCGTGGCTTCTGCTGCACCGCCGCGGGTATTAAGCCAAAGCGCGCGCGGTGTTTCGCCTTCACGGAAAAACATGGCGCGTTCGCGCCCGGCGGGATTGTTGAAAGCCAGCACCATGGTCTGCTTCCAATCAATCGTGCGTTCTGCCGGTACCCAGCCCTGCGTGCGGCCATCCTGTGCCGCACCAATTTCAAGCCAGGCATCAGCGCCGCTGCCCTGGCGCGCATAGACATAAAACACACCAAAGCCCGGCGTTGGCTGGGAAGGTGCATTCGCATCCGGCCGTTCCGCCAGCCGCGCGCCGGGTCGCAGGATGACGCGTTGAAACAACGCGGTGCGTCCTTCCATCAGCAGCGGCTGCCGCGCCGCTTGCTGCGCGCTGACTTCAGTGAATGGCCCGGTGCAAAGCAGGCTAAGCGCCAAAACTAAAAGCGCGCGACGCAAAATCATGTCCAGAATTCCTTTAACGCCGTTTCCGCTGTGCCATTCCCGGCGCGCGCTTGTTCTTCCAGCCATGCCTTGAGCGCGGCACGTGGCGCTTCTGCGGCCGCATCACCCTTCTGCACGGCATCGCGATAATAACGCGCCGCCGCACGCGGATCTGGTGCGCGGAATGGACGGCCGGCGACAAAACCAATTGGGTCATAAAGCCGTGCCACGGCGGTCAGTGCCGATGCATGGCCGCGTTCGCCCGCTTCTTCGAACAGCACCAGCGCATCATCATGCCGTCCGGCTGCCTGACGCCTGAGCGCGGCGGCATGGATAGAAGCGACATCTGGTGCGGATTGCACCAGGTCACGCAGGTTCATGGCATCGCTGCGTTCAAGCCAGGGGCGTTCTGCGGTGACTGGCGCCGGTGAAGGTGCCGGTGATGCGGGCGGCGCCGGTGTTGCGATTGGCGCCGGCGCTGGCGAGGAACCGGTGAACCACCACACAGCACCACCGATCGCCACCAGCAACAGTAAGCCGATACCAGCAAACAAGGGCGTGCGTGGGGCGCCTTCCTGTTTTGTAGATACGGCAACTTCTTCGCGCGATGGCGGCGGTGCGGGAGCAGGCGCTGGCGCGGGCGGTGCGGGAGCAACCGGAGGCGGCGCTGGCGCCACCTCCGGCTCTCGCGGGATTATCGTTTCCGGCGGTAAATCCCCATCGAAGACATCAATATCATCCGGCCAGAAAAGGCTTGTCTCCAAACCGGCAGAAGGGAGCAAAAACACTAAGGGGCCAGGTTCCAGATG
>CAMCEP010000047.1 GCA_945873675.1 Asaia bogorensis | reverse complement strand
TCAGAAATCAACCGTACCACCCAATCCAATTCCGCCCGCGCTTCCGCAGCATCGGCAACCTGCATGGCTTCGGGCCAGGGGCTGCGGATCAGGCTGCCCTCAGCGCCATAGCCCATGCGGTGCCACAGCTCCTCCGTGATGAAGGGCATGACGGGGTGCAACATGCGCAAGATCACGCCCAGTACATGCGCGGCGGTCGCCTTCACTTCGGCCTTGTCGGCGCCATCCGGGCCGTTCAGCACGGGCTTGGCGAATTCCAGGAACCAATCGCAGAAATCATTCCAGGCGAAGCGATAACAGGCCTTGGCGTAATCATCGAAGCGGAAGCCTTCCAAAGCGGCATTCGCCTCAGCCAAGGCCGCATTGGTCGTATCCAAAATCCAGCGCGAAAGTGGCAGCTTGGCCGAAGCCGGATCAAACCCGGCCACCGGCGCAATGCCATTCATTTCGCAAAATCGCGCCGCATTCCAGATCTTCGTCCCAAAGGACCGATAGCCTTCAACACGTTGGCGCCCCAACTTGATATCGCGCCCCGGCCCAGCCAGGGCGCAGAGCGTGAAGCGCATCGCATCCGCGCCATAGGCATCCACCAATTCCAGAGGGTCCATCACATTGCCGCGCGATTTGGACATTTTCTGCCCTTTTTCATCGCGCACCAGCCCATGGATGCAGACGGTCTTGAAGGGCACTTCACCCATGAAATGAATGCCCATCATCATCATCCGGGCGACCCAGAAGAAGATGATGTCAAAACCCGTGACCAACACATCGCCGGGATAGTATTTCGCAAGCTCCGGCGTCTTTTCCGGCCAGCCAATTGTGGAAAAGGGCCAAAGCGCGCTGGAAAACCAGGTATCCAGCACATCCTCATCACGCGTCAGCGCGACCGCATGCCCGAATTTCGCGCGCGCAGCTGCATGGGCTTCTTCTTCGGTATGGGCGACGAAAACCTCGCCATCTGGCGCATACCAGGCGGGGATCTGATGCCCCCACCAAAGCTGGCGGGAAATGCACCAAGGCTGGATATCGCGCATCCAGGCGAAGAAGGTGTTTTCCCATTGCTTCGGCGTGAAGACCGTCTGCCCCGACTCCACCGCGCGAATGGCGGGGGCTGCGAGTGTCTTGGCATCCACATACCATTGCATCGTCAGGCGCGGTTCAATCGGCACGCCAGACCTATCACCATGCGGCACCATATGCGTGTGCGGTTCGATCTTCTCGACCAGTTCCAGTTCTTCCAGCCGCGCCACAATCGCCTTGCGCGCGGCGAAGCGATCCTGTCCCGCAAGCCCGCGCACAAAAGCGTGATCGGCAATGCCATCAGCGGCGGCGAAATGCGCGCTGATCTCTTCCAGCATCACGCGCCCTTCGGCATCCAGCACGGATGGCATGGGCAGATCATGGCGCCGCCCGACCTCAAAATCATTGAAGTCATGTGCGGGCGTGATCTTGACGGCGCCCGAGCCCTTTTCAGGATCGGAATATTCATCGGCCACCACTGGAATGGTACGGCCCAGCAGCGGCAGGATCACGCGCTTGCCAATCAAATCCTTGAAGCGCGCATCATCGGGGTGCACGGCAACAGCCGTATCACCCAGCATGGTCTCTGGCCGCGTTGTCGCCACCACCAGGAAGCGCCCCGGCACGCCTTCCACCGGGTAGCGCAAATACCACAGGCTGCCCTTCACTTCCTTGCTTTCGACTTCCAGATCGGAAATCGCCGTCAGGAATTTCGGGTCCCAATTCACCAGGCGCCGGTCGCGATAGATCAAGCCTTGGGCGTGCAGGGTCACGAATACTTCGCGCACTGCGGCCGAAAGCCCCTCATCCATCGTGAAGCGTTCACGTGGCCAATCGAGCGATGCACCAAGCCGGCGCAATTGCCGCGTGATGGTGCCGCCCGATTCCGCCTTCCATTCCCAAACGCGCTTCAGGAAGGCCTCGCGCCCCATGCTGCGGCGGTCTGGTTGCTTCTGTTCGGCCAGCAGGCGTTCCACCACCATTTGCGTCGCAATGCCGGCATGGTCCGTGCCCGGCTGCCACAGCGCATCGCGCCCCTGCATGCGCCGCCAGCGGATCAGCACATCCTGCAAGGTATTATCCAACGCATGGCCGATATGCAGGCTGCCGGTCACATTCGGCGGCGGGATCATGATGGTGAAGGGGCGGGCTGGGCTTTCCGGACGGGCGGAAAAAGCGCCTGACGCTTCCCAGCCTTCATAAAGGCGGGGTTCAATGGCGGCGGGGTCAAAAACCTTGTCGAGCATGGCGCTTCCCTTCCCCGCCCCGGCGCGTTACGTCAAGGGCAGGCGCGTGTTCTAAGCCATAACACGCTGCAAAACATCAAAGCTTCGGGAAGCCGCCATGTTCCATCGCCGCGCCGTGATCGCCAGCCTATCCGGGCTTTCCCTGGCCGCCCCGGCCCTTGCCCAGGCGCCGGCTTGGCCGAATGGGCCGATCCGCATCATCGCCCCCTTCCCACCCGGCGGCAGCGTGGACACCATCACGCGCCTTATTCAGCCTCGCCTTGCGGCGGAACTCGGCGTGCCGGTCGTGGTGGAAAACCGCCCCGGCGCTTCAGGCGCTTTGGGCACCCAGGCGGCGGCGCGTGCGCCTGCCGATGGCAATAGCTGGGTCACGGTGTTCGATACCCATGCGGTGAACCCCTTCCTGATCCCCAATCTTGGCTTTGATACGGAACGGGATTTCGCGCCCATCATGCTGATTGGCACCGCGCCCATGATCATCACAACGCATAATTCCCGCCCCTGGCAGAATTTGCGGGAAGTGATCGCGGCGGCCAAAGAAAAGCCCGATACGCTGACCTATGGGTCCATCGGCAATGGCAGCCTTTCGCATTTGACCATGACACTGATGCAAAAGGCCGGCGATTTCCGGGTGGTGCATGTGCCCTATCGTGGCGGGGGCCCGATGAGTGCCGCAGCCGCAGCTGGCGAATTGGATATGCCGATGGCGACCAATGCCGGGCTTGGCGGCCAGGTGGGGCGCACGCTGCGCCCACTCGCGCAAACCGGCGCTAGGCGTTCAGCGCTATTTCCTGATTTGCCCACGGTGGCGGAACAGGGCCTGCCCGGGATTGATGCCCTGGCCTGGTGGGGGCTGCTGGCGCCGGCGCGGGTGCCGGAGGCGATCCAGCGGCGCTTTCACGCGGCCCTGGTCAAGGCACTGGGCGAACCCGAATTGCGCGCCCGGTTGACCGGGCCTTTAGGCATTGATGTGGTGGGCTCAACGCCCGAGGAATTCGGCAGCTTCCTCAAGGCACAAATGACGCTTTGGGGGCGTGTGGTGCGGGAGAATAATATCCGGTCGGAATAGGCGGCGCGCTTACGTCAAACCGCGATTGACCACTCTTTCGATTTCGGAACGCACCAAACGTTCCACCAAAGGCGGCAGGTGGGTATCCAGCCAATCCTTCAGGATTGGGCGGATTTCCTCCCGCACGAGGTCCTCAATGCTCGGCCCGCCGCGATAGACCTGCGACCCGCGTTCAGAACTCACGGCGCGGAGCAAGGAGCCAACAGAGGCCGCAGCGGCAGCAGCGGCGGCCGGGGCAATGAGGCCAGAGGCATCATCCATCCCCATGCGCGTTGATGACGCGCTTGGCATGCCGCCAGCATTAGGCGGCGTCACAAGCATATCTGACGTCAATTCAACGGGTTCCGGTTCGGACCGCGCGAAGACAGGCGGCGGGGCGATAGGCGGAGGCGTAAATTCGGGGGCTGGCGCCCTTTGCGGCGGTGGTGCCGGCTGAGGCTCCTCAGCTGCCGGCGCCACGGGCGCGGCGGACTCGGCCGCTTCAGGCGCCTGCGCCGCCGCCTCATCCTCATTCAGGATGCGGCGAATGGACGCCAGGATATCATCCATGGATTGATCCTGCCCCCCGGCTGGGGGCGGGGCGTTACCGCTCATGGTGTTCCTCTCAGGGGCACTTGGCGCGCCGTGGGGACAGTAGCAGCCGCAGGCTGGGCCGCAACATCACTATAATCGCCAGTTCCAACCCAAAGGTTACGAACCGCCTGATGATAGGCTTTTGGATCGTAAAGCTGCACAGGCAGCGCAAGATCCTGGGCCGTCAGGCGGCCAATAGTGGCGGTCAGGGAGTAGGAAGCGTTGACAAGGGTTGCCAGCGCCTGCACCAGGCTGACACGGGCATTGAGCAATTCCTGTTCGGCGTTCAGCACATCAAGCGTGGTGCGGCTGCCGACAACCGCTTCCCGTTGCACGCCATCAAGGGCAATTTCCTGAGCTCTGATCTGGGCGCGCACGCTTTCCACCTGGGCGCGGGCGGTGCGCAGCGTCTCCCAGGCTTGTGCGGCCTGCTGGCCGGCAAGCCGGCGCGCATCTTCCACCAATTGCCGCTGTTGCTGGGCCTGCTGGCGCGCCTGGCGCACTGCGGCATGTTCGGCGCCGCCCTGATAGAGCGGTACGGAAAGGTTGGCGGTGACTTGTGAGCCGGTTTGCCTTGTGCCGCGCGCGCTGTTGTTGTCTAGCCGGAAGGTCTGACCCTGTACGCCGATGGTTGGCAGCAATGCACCGAATTGCAGGTCTATGTTTTCGATCGCAGCCGCTTCGTCGAACATGGCGGCGATGACGGTCGGGTTATTGGTGCTGGCCTTTTGCACCGCTTCTTGCCCGGAACGTACCGGCGGAACCAGCGGTTGCGGCGGCGTGACCGAATTGGGTGCCATGCCGATCAGGCGCTGGAATACCGCGCGGGAGGATTGCCGATTGCCATCCGCCTGTTCCAGCGCGGCACGGGCACCGGCAAGGCGAGATTCCGCCTGTGCGACATCGGTGCGCGTGATTTCACCCACGCGGAAGCGTTCATTGGTGGCCTGCAACTGCCGCGACAGGACCTGAACATTGTTGGTGTTCAAGCGCACCACTTCCGTGTCGCGAATGACAGCGACATAGGACGCGACGGAATCCAGCAACACCTGCTGTTCGGTCGCAATCAGCCGAGAACGCTGCGCATAGATCTGATTTTCCGCACGCCTGGTGCCGGCAACCGTGCGGCCGCCGCGATAGATTGGTTGCGTGACGGCACCGGTCAGATTGCCGGTATTGCGGTCAATATCTGTGAAGGTCGAATAAGGGCCGTTGACACTATTCGCACGCGACCTTTGGGTGACATCCGTATAGCCGCCCGCAGCAGAAAAGGTCACGCTAGGCCGCCAGCCGGCCAGCGCCTGGGGCAGGTTTTCATCAACCGCGCGCAACTGCGCCCTGGCCGCCAGCAGCGTTGGATTATTTGCGTAGGCCGCCGCTAAGGCTTCCTGCAGCGTCTGCGCACCCGCAGAGGCAAGCGGCGCCAAGGCCAGCGCCGCAGACAGGAAAAGTGATGCACGAAAACTCTTCATCAAGTGCAACCCCCACGCCCTGTAAAACTCCACAAGGCAAGACCCATCCCAAAGACTTTGGGACGATTTCAGAAGGAGGTTACAGCATGCGCAGGCGGTTGCGCCAGCCCAAGCATCAATACAATCTGATTAGCGGCCTAAAACGCAAAGCTGGGGCTAGGCTGGAAGGCCGGTAGCGGCATGGCATGGGCTTCAAAGGCGGCGCGCGGCGTGAAGCTGCCACCAATATGGCGCACCAGCGTGGCCCGTGCCGGCGGCCCCCCCGTCGTGACCAGCGCGACCAGCCGACCGCCTTCAGCCAGCAGCGTTTCGATGGGGCGCGGAATGGCAGCAATACCGCCTTCAATAATGATCACATCAAAGGGGCCAAGCCCAGCCGGTGGATGGGCCGGGTCTTCACGCATGAGCCGAACAGAGGCTTCCGGCAGAGAGCGCGCCAACCCGGCCTGCGCCAGGGCATGCAAGGCGGGATCATTTTCCAAGGCGGTGACATTGGCCCCCATGGCCGCGAGAATCGCCGCGCCATAACCGCAGCCCGCACCGAGCAACAGCGTCCGGTCCCCACGGCGGAGTTCCGCAAGCTGGAACAACCGCGCCATGACCATTGGCTGCATCAGGCAGCGCCCGCCCGGCAAGGGTACATCCGCATCCGCATAGGCGCGCGCGGCAAGATCGGGGGGCAAAAAGGCCTCTCGCGGCAAATCTCCGAAGGCGGCGATGATCCGCGGGTCCTGGACCTGGTTTGGCCGCAACTGCCCATCCACCATGAAACGCCTGGCGCGCGCGAAATCCATCATGCCGTTCCTTCAACCCTTGTTGATCACCTTATAGGTCCGTGAGCGCCCGGGCGCCAAGGTGGCGCTTGACCCGGAACGGTCGTGGCCCGATAGAGACCCCCTGGGGTCCGGTGGCCGAGTGGTCAGGCAAGGGTCTGCAAAACCCTCTACAGCGGTTCGATTCCGCTCCGGACCTCCAGGACGCGCTTTAGTGAAGCCGCAGGGCTTTGACATAAGGCGCGGCGCTGCTATTAGGCCCGCCGGCTCCTGATCCCCGATAGCTCAGCTGGTAGAGCGCGGGACTGTTAATCCCTAGGTCGTTGGTTCGAGTCCAACTCGGGGAGCCAAGGAATTCAATAAACTTAGATCCGCTCGTCCCACGAGGAATTTGAAATCTCACCTGTGGTGCCAGTCTGGTTGCATTTGATCGGGGCAGGCCCCGCTTCTCGTGCTTTGGCGTGTCATGGGTGGTCGTCGCGTCTACCCTGGATCAGTGTCGCGTCGAACCCTTAGCACGACAGCACCTTTCGAATAACGGCGCAGGCTATTCGGGTGGCAGCGGGGGTGATTGCTTGTCGAACCGATAACACCGACTTTCGTGCGATCAAGGATGAATGGGTTCCCTCATGTGGGACATCTGCCTACATTTTTCGCAGCGTCCTAAACGATCATTCATTCCAGCGCGGCGACCCAATAGCCTTGAGAATACTTCCGCCTGAAAAGTGATGTGGTAGGCAAAGGCTCTGCAGCGCGGCATTGATAATAGAAAGAAGACTAAAATAATTTTTTGTAATCGATTACGTTTGCAAGCTGCTCGAATATCATATCCTAATCGGGTCTGGCATCGCTATGGATGGGCCCAATCGGCATCCATTATTTCCTGATGCACCAAAGATGCAGTAAGCCGCACTGCCTGGCTGTGATGCCGCCACCTGGAATTTGATGTTGGGGCCGAAGGCTTTGCCAACTGGCATTGTTGAACGCCTTTCAAGTGTCGCAAATGCCGTTCTGGCCGAAGGCGATATAATTGCACGCCTGCGCGCGGCGATGTTCCGCTGACACACGCGCGGGTCTTCAGCGCATGGCGCGGGGGAAGAAGCCGTTCTCAGGCATTTCGAGGCCCAGATGCCCGCGCAGGGTCGTCGCGGTATACTGGCGGCGGAACAGGCCGCGGCGCTGCAATTCGGGCACAACTTCGTCCACGAAGCCGTCGAAGGCACCGGGAAACCAGGCCGGCAGGATATTGAAGCCGTCCGCCGCGCCGGTCTCGAACCATTCCTGGAGGGTGTCCGCGATATCCGCCACCGTGCCCGCGATCACCCAGTGTCCGCGCGCCGCCCCGGTCAAGTTGTGCAGATCCCGCCAAGTCATCCCTTCGCGCTTCGCCTTGGAGAGCATAGCGCGAGCGAAGCCGTGCGACGTATCGGGCAATGGCAGGTCGGGAACCTTCTCGTCCAGCGGGAAGCCCGAGACATCGATTCCGAGCCGGCCCGATAGCAGCGAAGCGGCGTTGGTGGATGTCACGAAGGATTGCAACTGGTCGAGGACATCACGTGCCTCCTGCCGGGTCCTGCCCAGGATCGGCATGACGCCGGGCAGCACCGCGATCTCCTCCGGCCGGCGGCCATAACGGGGCATGCGCGACTTCAGCGCGACATAGGCTGCCCTCGCCTCATCAAGGTCCTGGACGACGCTAAACACGACATCGGCGGTGCGCGCGGCGAGGTTGAGGCCTGGCTCGGACGATCCGGCCTGCAGGATAATGGGCCGACCTTGCGGGCAGCGCCCGATATTTAGCGGGCCCTTCACGCGGAAGAACTCGCCGTCGTGGTCAAGGGCGCGTACCTTCGCGCCATCAATGTAGCGGCCCGTGTCGCGCTCGGCGACGATCGCGCCTTCGTCCCAGCAATCCCAAAGGCCCATCACGACATCGACGAATTCCTCGGCGACGCGGTAGCGCGCATCATGTGGTGGGTGCTCCCGACCGAAATTGGGCGCCGAGCGCGGGTTCGAGGATGTAACCGCGTTCCATGCCGCACGCCCGCCGCTCAGGTGGTCGAGCGACGCGTAGAAGCGCGCCACATTAAATGGCTCCATGTAGGATGTGGACATGGTGGCGCCGAGGCCGAGATGCGTCGTCGTCGTGGCCAGCGCAGCCAGCATCGTGATCGGCTCGAAGCGCGCTGTGAAGGAGGGATGGTCGTTGACCCCCGCCGCCAACCCATCGCCCAGGAACAGCAGGTCGAAGCAGCCGCGTTCGGCGATGCGGGCGATATGCTGGATCACCGGCAAGGACTGGAAGGAATCATAGGCGCCCGGCATGCGCCACCCGGCGATGTGATTGCCGGTGCCGAGTACAAAGACGCCGAGATGCATCTGCCGCTGCGCCATGCCGTTCACTCCGTTGCGCTGCGCAAGCCTGACCGCACCGCGGTCGCTTGGCAAGGGCACCCCCTTGTCATGTCGTTTGCAAACCTGCGACGCTGTGCGGCGCGGTCGCCATGGCCGCGCGAGCATCCGGAGTTCCGCCATGCCATGCCTCCGCACTGTCTTCGCCGCGACCCTAGCCCTTGCTGTATCGGCGCTGCCGGCCGGCGCTCAAACGCTGCGCATCGCCTTCAAGGCTTCAATGGACGGGACTGATCCACACCAGACCTTCACGCCGAATCGCAACGCGCAGCTGCATGTGTGGGAAACGCTGCTCACGCAGGATGAGACGCTGCGCCCGCGCCCGCAGCTTGCGGAATCATGGCGCGCGGTCGATCCGCTGACCTGGGAATTCAAGCTCCGGCGCGATGTGGTGTTCCATGACGGATCACCCTTCACCTCGGCTGACGCCGCCTTCTCCATCCTGCGTGCGCGCGCGGCAACGGGCCCGCGCACCTATGCCGTCGCCGTGCGCAACGTGACCGCGGTCGAGACGCCGGATGCGCACACGCTGATCGTGCGGACAAGCGTGCCCACGCCACTACAGCCCGACTTCCTTGTCGCCATCGCGATCCTGAACGCCCGTGCATCGGAAGGCGCGGTCGATGCCGACTTCAATGGCGGGCGCGCGGCGATCGGCACCGGCCCCTATCGCTGGGGGCGCTGGACGCCGCAGCAGGACGTGACCTTCGAACGCAGTCCCAACTGGCGCGGCACGCCCGAGCCCTGGGCGCGTGTGCATATCCGTTTCGTGCCCAACGACAGCGCGCGCGTCGCCGCCCTTCTGGCGGGCGATGTCGACGTGATCGATACGGTGCCGACCGGCCTGCACCAGCGTATCCGTGAGGCGCCGAGTCTACAGCTCGTGAGCGGCTATTCGGTCTTCACTCACTATTTCTACTTGGACGCGATGAGCGCACAGGTGCCCAACATCACTGGCGCGGATGGCCAACCGCTGCCGCAGAACCCGATGCGCGACCTGCGCGTGCGGCGCGCGATTTCGATGGCGATCAACCGGCGCGCCCTGGCAGAGCGCGTCATGGAAGGCGGCGCGACCGCGACCGGGCAGATCGCGGCCCCCGGTTTCATCGGCCATGTGCCGGACTTGCCGCTACCGCCCTTCGACCCGCCACGCGCCCGCGCGCTGCTCGCCGAGGCGGGCTACCCCAACGGCTTCACGCTGACCCTGCACTGCACGCAGGACCGTTTCGCGGGCGATGCGCGGACCTGTCAGGCGATTGGGCAGATGCTGACCGCGATCGGCATCCGCACCAATATCGAGGCGCTGCCGATGCCGATCTATCTGCGCCGCAGTGCGACCCTTACGCCGGGCGGTGCGCCGGAATTAAGCGCGCATCTGGCGATGTTCGGCTCCTCCTCCGGTATCGCGAGCGAGGGGCTGACTGCCCTGCTGCGCACGCCCAACGCCGCGCGCGCGCATGGCGGCTGGAACCGCACGCGCTTCTCCAGCCCTGAATTCGATTCCATGCTCGACCGCGTGGACAGCGAGTTTGACCCCGCGACGCGTGAACGCCTGACGCAGGAGGCGATCCGCTGGGTGGCGGAGAATGTGCCCCTCGCGCCAATCTTCCATATCGGCGCCTCTTGGGGCCTGAAGCGCGGGCTTGTTATGTCGCCGCGTGGGGACCAGTACACGATGGCCACGGAAATTCGGCCCGCGCCATGAAGCAGCTCCATCTTGGCGCCTTCTTCTTCACACCCGGCAGCCATTCCGCCGGCTGGCGCCATCCGCTGGCCGTCGCCGATACAGACATGTCCTTTCAGCACTACGTGCATATGGCGCAGGTCGCCGAGCGCGGCTGCCTTGACTGCGTATTCTTCCAGGACACTGCGGCGGTGAACGGCAGCGCTGGGCTTGATGGCGCATCGCCGTGGCGGCCCGGCATGGGGCGGCAAGTCTTCCCCGAACCGGCGACGCTGATCGCCGCACTTGCCCCCGTCACGAAGCATATCGGCCTGGTGGCGACCGCGACCACCACCTATAATGATCCTTATACCATCGCGCGCCGCTTCGGCTCGGTCGACCATATCAGCGGCGGGCGCGCGGGCTGGAATCTTGTCACTTCTCAGATCGAAGATGAGGCTGGAAATTTCGGCTTCGATCGCCATCCCGACCACGCGCATCGCTACGAGCGCGCCGAGGAATTCTTTGACGTCTGCGCCGGGCTTTGGGACTCCTTCGAAGACGGCGCCTTCATCCGCGACAAGGCATCGGGGCGCTACCTGGATCCCTCGAAGGGCCACATCCTCAATCACCAGGGGCGCTTCTTCCGCGTGCGTGGCCCGCTGAACCTGCCGCGCTCGCCGCAAGGTCGCCCCGTGGTCGCGCAGGCCGGGTCCTCGGATGACGGGCGCAAGCTCGCATCGCGCGTCGCAGATATGATCTTCACCGCGCAATCCGTGCTGTCGGAGGGCAAGGCCTTCTACGATGACCTGAAGTCACGCGCCGCCGCGCATGGGCGAAACCCGGATCACGTGAAGATCATGCCGGGCTTCATGACTATCCTGGGCGAGACAAAGGGCGAGGCCGAGGATATCGCCGGACAACTCGGCGAGATGATGGATGAGGCGAATGCCATGCGGCTTCTCGCGCGGCTCTGCGGCGACCTCGACATCCATGCCTATCCAATCGACGGGCCGCTGCCAGATCTGCCGCCGTCCAACGCCGCCCGCGCGCGCCAGGAACACCTGGTTGCGAAAGCGCGCGCCGGAAACATGACCATCCGCCAAGTGGCGCGTTACCTCGGCACATCCCTTGGCCACCAGCTGGTGGTCGGCACGCCGGCCTCGGTTGCTGACACGATGCAGGAATGGTTCGAGGCCGAAGCCTGCGACGGCTTCACGCTGCTGTTTCCGTTCTACACCAAGCCGCTCGAGGATTTCGTCCGTCTCGTCGTGCCCGAACTGCAGCGACGGGGGATGTTCCGCACGGGCTACCCAGGCCCGACGCTGCGCGACAGCCTCGGCATTCCGGCACCGCACAATCGCTTCGCGTGAGAAGTGCCGTCAGCACTGCCGGTTCAGATTGATCCATCTGATTGGATGGCGCCCTAACAGGCAGCAAAAATTCTGCTGATATGCCAATGACTGAACAGCGCCAGGCGGTAGCGCACGCGATGTCGGCGGTTGTGGCGGGGCGACATTCACATCCACTACATGCATTAAATGCAATCAATGGTTGTTATTGCCTATTTAATTATCAATCATAAGGTTTCTTTGAGGCGTGGGCGTAATATATTGTCTTACGGGATCATTCTTCATGTCGTTTCTACTTGCTTATTTAACAAAATTTTACGATTATAAGTATCGACGAAATCGCTGTCCGACCTTGTTTGCTAGGCCTTAGGTAAGAACGGCTTGGCAAAATGCGCTGTGAAGTCACTGCCACGCTTCGGTTGTGCCTTCTGGCTCGGTTCCGGACGTTTAGGCAAAGCCGCCCCACTGCCAAATGACCTATGCGCTGAGCTTGCAGGAGAATTGTTGTGTCTGGTTCCATCGTAACGCTTACCGACGGCGATGATACTTGGCCCGGTGGTTCGGACACCAACTCCGGCAATGATTCCGTATTGGGCCTTGGCGGCAATGACAGCATTGATGGTGGTGCTGACAATGACACCATCCTGGGGGAAGCCGGGAGGGACACCATCACTGGTGGCGAGGGCAATGACAGCTTGCAAGGCGGCCTGGGCAATGATTCGCTGATCGGCGGCGCGGGCACTGATTGGGCCAGCTACGCAAGCGCTACTGGTGCGGTCACTGTTAATCTTGGCGCTGGTACTTCATCCGGTGCGGATGGCAATGACAACTTGATAGGGATTGAGAATATCCTTGGCGGGGATGGCAATGATGTTCTTACCGGCGATAATCAGGCGAATGTGCTGGATGGTGGGGCGGGTGATGATAGGCTCTATGGCGGCGACGACAATGATACGCTGATTGGCGGTGCTGGGACTACCGATTATGTTGACTATGGCCTCCTAACCCAGTCGGTCACAGTTGATTTAGGTATAGGCCGCGCAACCTTGGCCGGTGGAACCGGTGAACAAAGCCTTAGTGATCTTGAACATGTTGTTGGTGGTTCTGCCGATGATAGTATTCTTGGTGACTCAGTAAACAATAATTTTTACGACCGCCTTGGCAGCGACACCTATGATGGCGCCGGCGGCGCCTTTGATGCCATATATTATTCAGGTCTAAGCGCATCCACTTCGTCGATCACGGTTGATGTGGCCGCTGGTCGTGCAACGACCTCAGGTTTTGGCAATGATTCATTTACCAATATCGAAGCCATCTATGGCTCTGCCGGCAATGACAGCATCCTGGGTAGTGGCGGCAATGATTATGCGCGTGGCGAAGGTGGGAATGATACGATTGATGGCGGTGCTGGCACAGCGGACCGGGCCAGCTATTCGGATCTGGCAGCCACGCAATCAGTCACGGTCAATCTTGTCCTTCGTGGCGCCACGGTTTCAGGTGGCTTTGGCAATGACAGCCTGATCAATATTGAACGTGTTCTCGGCGGGGCAGGAAACGATAGTATTCTTGGGGATGGCAATGCCAATTATTTTTGGGGTAATGGCGGTGGCGATACGCTATCCGGGGCGGCGGGAAATGATACGTTTGAAGGCGGCGCTGGCAATGACTTCGCGAGCTACGCCACTGCAAACGACACGGTCAGAGCCACCCTGAGCGATAATGAGACCACTGGTGGTGTTGCCGAAGGTGTGGATGGTTCAGACCAGCTTTTCGGCATTGAAGGTCTGATCGGTGGTAATTCCAGCGATACGCTGTCCGGCAATTCCGCCGTCAATACGCTGATGGGCGGTGATGGCAGTGACTCGCTTGTTGGCGGCGGCGGGAATGACTTGCTCGATTACGGCGCTGGCAATGATGAGTTTGTATTCAGGTCGGGTTTCCACACAGATGACCTGACCCTGATGGGTGGTGCTGGCGACAATGACTATTTGAACCTTGGCTCAGGTTGGATTTCTGGCCCGGTCACCAATAATGACTGGATCAATTTCCAGCGGTTGGACACTGTCAATAACGATACCATTGTCATGTACACGCAGGGCTGGGACAGCATTGTCTGCTTTGCCGAAGGCACGCGGATTGTGACACCCAGCGGCGAAGATGCGGTGGAAAACCTGCGCGCCGGGGACATGGTGTT
>CAMCEP010000046.1 GCA_945873675.1 Asaia bogorensis | reverse complement strand
GTGCTTTATGGCTTGCAGCGGGAACACTACACCGGCTTTGCGCGCAACCAGGTGCCGCAGCCGCATGAGTATTTCTGCCCGATGGAGGCGCTAACCGCGCATGAGGGTCACGAAAACCCCTCCATGCGGTCGCTGATTGCGCGCGCTTCCATGTCCTCAGCCTTCATGGACCCGCCTTAGGGAGCTGTGATTGCCCCAGCCGCCGCAAGTTCACCAAGGGCGGCCTCCACCACCTGCGCCGGGGAAGCAACCACCGAAACCGTCACAGCATCTGCTTCCCCAGCAGGATCTTCCAGGGTGGCGAATTGGCTTGCCATCAGGGAAGGCGGCATGAAATGGCCCTGGCGCGCGGCTTGGCGTTCGCCAATCAGCCCTGCTTCACCCGCCAGATGCAGGAAAATCAGATCCTTATGCCCGGCGCGCAGCCGGTCCCGATAGGCGCGCCGCAACGCCGAACAGGCCACCACCACGGGCTGCTCCGCCGTCCGTGACGCGCCGATATACGCGGCAATCGCATCAAGCCAGGGCCAGCGATCCTCATCCGTCAGTGGCTGGCCTGCGGCCATTTTCGCGACATTCTCCGCAGGGTGGAAGCCATCCGCATCGGCGAAGGGCCAACCCAGCGCCTCGGCCAGCAGCGCGCCAATGGTGGATTTGCCCGACCCCGATACCCCCATGACGATGATCGCGGCCGGGCGCATGGCCTATTTCGGCTCCAGATGCCCGCCAAAGCCATGGCGCATGGCCGAAAGCGCGCGATCGCCGAAATTGACCTGATCGCGTGACCGGAAGCGGGCGTAAAGCGCAGCCGTGAGCACCGGCGCTGCGACGGCGGTTTCCACCGCCTGCTGCACCGTCCAGCGCCCCTCACCAGAATCGCCCACCTTGCCCGAATATTTCGCAAGATCAGGGTCTTCGGCCAAGGCACTCGCCGTCAGATCCAATAGCCAGGAGGTGATGACCGAACCCCGCCGCCAGGCTTCCGTCACATCGGCGATATCCACGCTAAGGCGCTGATCTTCCGGCAATTCTGGGCTATCGGCGTGGCGGAGCAGATCAAGCCCTTCGGCCAAAGCCTGCATCATGCCGTATTCAATGCCGTTATGGACCATTTTTACTAGGTGCCCGGTGCCGTGATCCCCGCAATGAATCCAGCCTTCTTCGATATTTGCGGGGCGATCTTCACGTCGTGGTGTCGCTGGAATATCGCCCCGACCAGGCGCCAAGGCAGTGAAGATTGGCGCCAGCCGCGCCACGGGTGCGGGTTTGCCGCCGATCATCAGGCAATAGCCACGCTTAAGCCCCCAAACCCCGCCCGAGGTGCCGATATCAAGGTAATCAACCCCGCGCGCGCCGAGTGCCTTGGCGCGGCGGATATCATCCTTCCAATGTGTATTGCCGCCATCAATCGCGGTATCGCCGGGTGAAAGCAGGCCCCCCAGTTGCTCCAAGGCGTCTTCCGTCGGCGCGCCATGGGGCAGCATGACCCAAACGGCGCGCGGCGGGGTCAAGGCTCCGACCAGCCCGGCCAGATCGGCAACCCCGACCGCGCCCTCGGCGGTGAGTGCCGCCACCGCCGCGGCATCCTTGTCCCAGACCACGGCGCGATGCCCCGCCTGCATCAAGCGCCGCGCGATATTCCCACCCATGCGGCCCAAACCGACAATGCCGATTTCCATGGTTTTGCCCCCGTCAGACCAGCGCCGCGCGCACGCGGCCAATAAAGCCATCCATCGCCTTGGGATCAGTCCAGCGCAGCACCGCGACAATGCCCGAGCCCGGGTCCACCCAGGTCAGATTGCCCCCAGCGCCTGAGGCGAAAAACGCATCCCGCGCGGCAGAGGGGAAACGCTCCCCGGAGGTGTTCAGCCACCAGAGGAAGCCATAGGAAGGATTGAGGGCGCAGGCCTCAGTGGACCAGTCAAACCATTGCGCCGGCAGGATTTCACTGCCCGCCCATCGGCCCCGGTTGAGCGCCAGCAGCCCGATCCGCGCCTGATCCTCGGCATGGATGGCAACGCCGCCGCCCCAATGCGTGCCACCGGGGACGGATTGCACGCGCTTGCCATTGTCCAACGTAACCCAGGAAGTACGATAGCCATCCCAGCGCCAATCCCGGCTGCCGCCGATCGGGTTCAGGATGCGTTCGGCGAAAACCTCCGGCAAGGGCCGGCCAAAGCGGCGCAGCAACGCCAGCGAAAGGCGGTTCACGCGGACGTCATTATATTCCCAATGCGTGCCGGGCGGCTGCAATTGGCGCATGCCCTTCTTGCCCTGACCCTCGGCGCCAAGGTCGCGCCCGCGGTCAATCATGTCGGATTTGCCGAATAGAGAGCCCTCCCATTCGGACATGTTTTGCAGCAAGTGCCGCCAGGTGACTGGGGCGTTTTGTGGCGTATCGAAGCCGCCATCCTTGACGGTTTCGCCGACGCGCTGATCAAGGTTCGGGATCAGCCCATCGGCCCAGGCGAGGCCGGTCAGCAGCGAGAGGTAGGATTTGGCGACGCTGAAGGTTTGGCTGACTTCGCGCGTATCGCCCCAGCTTGTCACCAGCGCACCATGGCGTGTGATCAGGCCGCCAGGCGCACCGCGCGGGCTGAGCGGGCCAAGGACTTCATTATCTGGGGGTGCCTCGAAAAAGCCGCGGCCGATATGCCCGGCCAGATCATAGGGCCAGGGGGTTTCATGCGCGGCGGCGAAATCCACGGCGGCTTGCAGCTTGGCGGCATCAAAGCCGGTTTGGGCTGGGGTGGCGCTGGGCCAGGCGGCCGGGGCGGGGGCGGGGAAGATCATGTTGGTCATGCCCCGGACCATGCGGCTTTCCGCGCTTCTCTCCAAGAGGGGGCGTGCTGGACCAGGGCGCGTCAAAGCGGCATGGTGAGGCGCCTTTGCAGGAGGAAGCCCCATGGACAGCGCGACTGAAGCCAATGCCGGCACTTTGGATGTGATTTCGGACGCGATCTGCCCCTGGTGCTGGATCGGCAAGCGTAATCTGGATGCGGCGCTAGGGATGCTGGCGGAAGAGGGGCTCACTTTTAAGGTCCGTTTCCGGCCCTTCCAATTGAACCCGGAAATGCCGGCGGAAGGCGTGGATCGGCGGGAATATCGCAGCGCCAAATTCGGCTCACTCGAAAAATCCCAGGAATTGGACCAGCGCGTGGCCGATGCCGGGCGCGTCGCCGGGCTCGCGTTTCGCCATGACCTGATGGCGCGCACGCCGAATACGCTGGAAGCGCATCGGCTGATCCGGCTGGCGGGTGTGGATGGCCGGCAGCGCGAAGTGGCTGAGGCGATTTTCCAGGCCTATTTCCAGGAGGGCCGAGATATTGGCGATGCCGAAACGCTCGCCGCCCTAGGTGCGGCGGCGGGGATGTCCCCGGAAAGCCTGGCCGACTTCAGCGCCGGCGATGCCGGGCGGCATGAGGTGCTGGCCGAGGATGAGGGCTATCGCCGTGCCGGGGTTTCCGGCGTGCCATCCTTTGTGCTGGATCGGCATTTGCTGTTCTCGGGCGCCATGCCGCCTGAGAATATCGCCGATGGCCTGCGCCGGGCGGTCGCGATTTTGCGCGAACGGTCCAGGGAAGCCGCGCAGGCGTAAGGGGTCAGCCCCCGCTCAGCCAAAGCGCCATTTCGGCCGCGCCCCAGGCGAGGGCTAGCAGAAACGTGAAATCGCGCATGGCGCTGCGTGCCTTCTCAAACCCTGCGCGGCGCGTCTGAAAACGCACGCGCACCGGGCGTTGCGGGATGATCAGGGAGGGGTCTTGGTAAAGGGTGCTGCTCATGGGGAGTATAAGAACAAAACAAGAACATATTGGCAAGGGAAAAATGGTGCCAAGGACCCAAAATTTTTAACGCATTGTTTTCAGGCGTTTTCTGGCGGCGCGCCCGCGCCAGCCCCAAGCGGGCGCTGCATCAGCACGCTATCCACCCAGCGCCCATGCTTCCATCCCGCTGCCTTGAGTAGCCCGGCTGTGGTGAAGCCCGCGCGCTTATGCAGCGCGATGGACGCCGCATTGCCGCTATCGCCAATCACCGCCACCATTTGCCGAAACCCCGCCCCCGTGCACTGCGCAATCACTTCTTCCATGAGTGCCAAGCCAATCCCACGCCGCCCAGCGCCAGGCGCGACATAGACCGAATTTTCCACCGAGAAGCGATAGGCCGGCCGGGTCCGGTAGGCGCTGGCATAGGCGTAGCCCAGCAAGCCTTCCGGCGCTTCGGCGACCAGATAGGGGAAGCCCGCTGCCAGCACGGCATCCCGCCTGCGGGCCATTTCGGTCGGATCTGGTGGTTCCACTTCAAAACTCGCCAGCCCATGCGTCACCCAATGGGCGTAAATTGCTGTGATAGCTGGGATATCAGCGGCGCTGCTGTCGCGAATAAGGAAAGACTGCATGGTGACGCCTTATAGGCGCAATTGCGTGAAGTCTTCACTTTCTGGTTCTTGTCGCGTGATAAGAATGCCTAAATCAGGCTACTATCCCCATCGGGAAGCGAACCACCAAGGGTCGGCCCATATCAGGCTGGTCTGAGCCAGGAGGACATTGTGTCACTGCCCCCCGATTCGCCCTTGCGGCGCCGCTTGCTGGTTCTACGCTTGGCTGGCTCTGGGCTTGCCGTGCCGGTCGGTGGTGCTCTGGCGCAGGGGCGGAAATCGCCCGCCCCCAATGAACCCGGCCTGTCTGGCAAGAATGGCGCGCCCCCGGCACAGCGCCGCAGCGGTGAAACCGATGCCGACCCGGGCGATGAACCCGGCAATGGCCGAGGCGTGGCCGGTGGCGGGCGTCCCCAGGGAGCGAGCGATGCCGATCCGGGTGATGAGCCGGGCAGGGGCCGTGGCGCCAATGGCGGGACCGATGCCGATCCCAGCGATATGCCGGGCCGTGGGCGCGGCGGTGGCCGTGAAGCTGGTCCAACCGATGCAGACCCGGGTGATCAACCGGGCAGGGGGCGGGGCAATGCGGGGGTTTCGGATGCCGATCCGGGTGACCCCGTGGGGCAGGGCCGCGGTGCCCCGCCGCAGCAGCTTAGAACCGGGGGTCGCGCGAAAAAGGCATGACCCGGGAAGCCCGCGTCAGATCTTAAGGTCCTGCAGCGATTCTTCGACTTCCTGGAAGCTCGGCATCAGGTCCGTTGGTACCATCTTCCGCCCGGTCTCCACCGCGACTTGCGGCGCGTTGCCATGCAGATGCGCCACCAGCACGGCGCGGATTACTTCATAATACTTCGCCTCTTCCTCAATCACGGCCTTAAGGCGCGCGGCGAAGGGGCCAACCAAACCATAGGCGAGCAAGACACCAAGGAAGGTACCCACCAGCGCGCTGCCAATCATCTTCCCCAGGATGGCCGGCGGCTGGTCAATGGACGCCATGGTCTTGATGACGCCCATCACCGCGGCGACGATCCCAAGGGCGGGCAGGGCATCGGCGACACTTTGAAGCGCATGGGCGCTGTGTAATTCCTCTTCTTTCATTTTCTTCAATTCGCGCGCCATCACATCTTCAATCTGATGCGGGTCATCGGCATTCATGCCGACCATGCGAAGGTAATCGCAAATGATCGCAACCGTGTGGTGGTCCTTCAGGATATTCGGGAATTTCATGAAGGCAGAGCTTTCTTCGGGCTTTTCGATATGCGGTTCGATCGCCATCGGCCCCTTGGTCTGCGCAAGGCGCACAAGCCAAAAAAGCAGGCTCAGCAATTCCATGTAATCCTGGCGCTTGTATTTGCCGCCCTTCAGGATTTTACCGATGCTGCCAAGGATATGCTTCACTTCTGACAAGCTGTTCGCCATCAGAAGGGAGCCGAAGGCAGCCCCCCCGATAATGGCGAATTCGAATGGCAGCGCCATCAAGATGATGTCCATCTTGCCGCCGGCAGCCATATAGCCACCAAAGACGCAGAGCAGAAGGAAGATAAAACCAGCAATGGAGATCATGGGCGTGGTGTCCCCGGCGCCTGGCTGATCAGCGTGATGGAAACACGGCGATTGGCGGCGGCGGTTGGTTGTTCCGGTATCAACAGGTCACGCTCCGCATGACCGGTCAGGTTTCTGATGCGGCCATCGGCAACGCCCGCATCTATCAGCAGGCGGCGCGTGACATTGGCGCGTTCGGTTGAAAGATCCCAATTGCTGCGCTCACCACCACCGCGGAAGGGCGTAGAATCTGTATGGCCAGCGATGCTGATGGCATTGGGCAGGCGCTGGATCACTTGCGCCACGCGCGCCAGCAAAGCGCGCGCGCGATCATTGGGCGCGGCGCCGCCAAGGGCGAACATGGGCTGGCGATCCGCATCCACCAATTGAATGCGCATGCCTTCCGGCGTTTGTTCGATCAGCAATTGGCGGTTGAGATCAGCAAGGGCCGGGTCTGACTGGATGGCTTCGCGAATTTGTTCGGCAGCGGCTTCAAAGGCTTGGCGTTCCCGCCGCGCCAATTCCTGGCGCAACTCCACCTCTCCCACATTCTCTGGCCGCTGTTCCGGGGAAGGCTCGGCTGCCGGCCCGCCGCGCGGTTGTTCGGGGCCTGCCAACGCGCCTGGGGGCGTGCGCAGCACCAGCCGCGCATTCTCAACATCTTCCTGGCCAACCGGGCCTTCTCGCCTGGGCATAGTTTCGGCCGGTGTCTGGCTATCATCTTCTTCAATATCCATCACCACGGGACGCTTGCCGGGCTGCACTTCGATCGTGCCGGTGGTGGACATCAGGGGGGCGTTGTCGTTGGGCGTCTGGCCGCCAAAGGGCCGGCCGGCGCCCGATTCAGCGCGAGACATGACATTGGTTGGATTGAAGTAATCGGCGATGCCGCGACGCTGTTCTTCCGTGGTGGCATTAATTAGCCACATCAGTAAGAAGAAGGCCATCATTGCCGTTACGAAATCGGCATAGGCAACCTTCCAGGCTCCGCCGTGATGCGCGTGCCCGCCCCCTTCTTCCCGTCGGACGACGATCAAATCGCCGCCACTTTGCGAGCCTCTTCCCTTGCGCGCCATGAGCTGTCGTATATCCCCTAATGCCTAAATTCCGCTAATGATAACGCGGCTCTAGCGGCGAGACGTCGCCATCGTCGCCATCAAGGAAGGGACGCGGTGTGGTTTTGAGATTTTTTCCATGAACTCCCCCATTGTGGTCACCCAAGACCCGGCTCAGGCTGAACCCTATCTCATAAAACGACCGGAATGTCAGACCATCCCCCTGGTCTTCGCGTCCCCTCATTCGGGTCAGCAATATCCGGACCAACTTATTTTGGACGCCCGGATGGACGCCATTGCGCTGCGCCGGAGCGAGGATTCCTTCGTCGATGAACTTTTCGCCGCCGCCCCTGCGTATGGCGCGCCGCTGATCGCCGCTTCCTTCCCCAGGGTATGGTGCGATGTGAACCGCGAAGCTTGGGAATTGGACCCGGCCATGTTCGCCGAACCCCTGCCGCCCTGGGTCAATAGCGCAAGCCCCCGTGTGGGTGCCGGGCTTGGCACGCTGGCGCGGATCGTCACCGGGGGGGAACAAATCTACCGCCGCAAACTGACCTTTGCCGAGGCTGAGGCGCGTATCCGCGCCTGTTGGGAGCCTTATCACGCGGCGCTGGCCGGGCTGATCGCGGAAACCAGGGCACGGTTCGGCTATTGCCTGCTGATCGATTGCCATTCCATGCCGGCCCACCCCGCGCATCTGGCGAACCCCCCACATTTTGTGTTGGGCGATGCGCATGGCACAGCATGTATCCCCCGCGCGGCCCGCCTGGTGGAAGAAGCGCTGATGGGCCTTGGCTATAAGGTCAGGCGCAATGATCCCTATGCGGGGGGGTTTGTGACCCGCCATTACGGCCGCCCGCGGGAAGCGACCCATGCGCTGCAAATCGAAGTGGCGCGGAACCTTTATATGGATGAAACCCGGATTGAACGCCTGCCGGGCTTTGGCCCGCTCCGGCGTGACCTGACCGGTCTGATCGAGAGGCTGGCGCGCGTGGAATGGGATTTCCTGACCCCGGATCGCTGAGGTCAAAAAAAAAGCGGTGCCCGAGGGCACCGCCAAGTTTAGGGAGGAAACGTCCAAGAATGTACAGCGGAAACCGCCGTACGGGCCGGATATAGGTGCCGGATCGGGGCTTTGCAAGATATTTTTTTGCAGCGCAGCAAAATGGCGTTTTGCAATATCAACCAGAAGTTTTCTTGCGTATTTTCTTGTCTGAAAGAGTGAATCTGGCACGCGGTTTGCCCATACCAATGCATGCTTTCGGCCCAACCTTTCTTCCCGCGCTTCTCCCATAGGCTGGCCTCTGCGGTCTTCGCGCTGCTTGGCATGGTGCTATGGCCCTTCACGGCTGCTGCGCAGTTGATGCCAGGCAGGGGCTTCAGCGAAGGGCATTTATGCCGCGCTGCCATTACTGAGGCCGAGCGCGGCGCCAACCTGCCGCGCGGGCTTTTGCAGGCCATTGGGCGGGTTGAATCCGGCCGGCGCGACCCGGAAACCGGCCAATTCGCCCCCTGGCCCTGGACCATCAACGCTGAGGGGGAGGGCAAATATTTCCCAACGCGAGAGGCAGCCATTGCCCATGTGCGGCAATTGCAGGCGCGCGGCGTGCGCATCATTGATGTCGGCTGCATGCAGGTGAACCTGCATCACCACCCCAATGCCTTTGCCTCCCTTGAGCAGGCTTTCGACCCTTTGGTCAATGCCCGATACGCGGCGCGCTTCCTTTCGGAACTCAATGGCGGGCGGGCGGATTGGCGCCAAGCTGCCGGGCATTACCATTCGCAAACACCCGAAAGGGCGGGGCCTTACCGGGCGAAGGTACTCGCCGCCTGGGAACAGGAAGCGCGCAATTCTGGGGAAACTTCGGCGGAGGCCATGGCGTTGGCGCGGCTGCGCGCCGGCTGGGGCAGTGTGGCGCTGGCGAGTGCGGGCGGGATTTCGCTCAGCAACCGTGCGGAACGGGCGCAGGTTATTCCCCTGGCCGGTGGCGGTGGCGGCGGCTTTGCCGGTGGCGGGTCACCAGGGCGCGGGCTTGATGCCTATCGCTCGGCGCCGATCCAGGCCGTCAGCCGGCCGATTGTGGTGGCGCAGGCCGGGCCGGGGCGGATGCTTCGTTAGGTATTCCGCAAGGTCACGATCAGCGGCGTATGGTCCGAAGGCTGAGCCTCGGCGCGCGGGGCGGTGTCTACCTCACAGGCTTCCAGACGCTCGGCCAATTCGGGGCTTAGCAAAGCGTGGTCTATGCGAAGCCCGCGATTGGCTTCAAAGGCAGCGCCATAATCCCAATAGGTATAAAGCGTCTCATTGGGATGCAGCGCGCGCAGCGCATCCGTCATGCCCAAATGCAAAAGCGCGCGGAACCTGGCACGGCTTTCGGGATGGACCAGCGCATCGGTGGCCGGCAGGGCGCCGGGCGCCAGGTCCGCCTCAGTCGGGCAGACATTGTAATCGCCCAGCACCGCAAAGGGGGTGAAGGTATCAAGCCGGGCCTGCACCAGCGCGCGCAGCCGGTCCATCCAGGCGAGCTTATAGGTAAAGCCGGCCTCGCCGCCTGAATTGCCATTCGGCAGGTAGATCCCGGCTGCCCGGAGACCCGCGGCCGCCACTTCAATATAGCGGGCCTGGGTATCTTCGGCATCGCCGGGCAGGGCTTCGGCCAGGATTTCAAAGGGAATGCGCGACAGCACGGCAACACCATTCCGCCCGCCCGTCTGGCCCACCGCATGGGTCTTGTAGCCAAGGCCCGTGAATTCCATGGCGGGGACTTGCTCCGCCGTGCAGCGGGTTTCCTGTAAAAACACCAGATCAGGCTGTTGGCGTTCCAGAAAGCGCGCAACATGGGCCGCGCGCGCGCGGATGGAATTGACGTTGAAGGTGCAAAGACGAAGCAGGGGGATCAGCCGATCGCGAAGGAAGAACCGCAGCCGCAGCCGGAACTTGCTTGCGGGTTGTTGATGGCGAAATGCGCGCCGATCAGCGCTTCGGCCCAGTCAAGCTCGGCCCCGGCCAGCAGATCAAGCGAAACGGGGTCAATAAAAACCCGACCCTTGCCTTCGCCAATCACCAGATCATCGGGCGCGGGCGCGTCTTCCAGGCCGAATTTGTACTGAAAGCCCGAACAGCCACCCGCTTCCACAGCAAGCCTGAGTCCCGCATCGGGCCTGCCTTCGCGCGCGGCGATATCCGCCACCTGCGCGCAAGCGCTTGCGGTCACGCGAAACTGGGCGGGGTTGGTGGTGCCATCCGGCATGGTGTGGACTCCTTGAAGGACAACATAGGCATTTTGGGCGCCGCTTCCAATCACCAAAGATTGCGGGGGGCGCGGGGCGGGTGTTACAGCGCCTCATCACGCGATTTTTCACGGAAACCACCATTTCCATGCGAGCCCAGGCCAAAACCGCGACAATTGAGCCCAAAGGGCAGGGGGCCACATGAAGCTTGCCCCCTATGCGGTGCTGCCGGAGACTTCGCTCGGGCGCTTGTACCCGGAGCCTGGCGGTGATGCGCGGTCGCCCTTTCAGCGCGACCGCGACCGGATCATCCACGCAACCGCCTTCAGGCGCCTGCAATACAAGACGCAGGTCTTCATCTATCACGAAGGCGATCATTTCCGCACTCGGCTGACGCATTCGATTGAAGTCGCGCAAATTGCGCGGTCCATCGCGCGGCTGCTGAGCCTGGATGAGGATTTGGCCGAGGCTTTGGCGCTGGCGCATGATCTGGGCCATCCGCCCTTCGGCCATGCGGGGGAAGATGCGCTGAATGCGGCGATGAAACCCTATGGCGGGTTTGACCATAACGCGCAGTCCTTGCGCGTCGTTACCCATTTGGAAACGCGCTATGCCGGGTTTGATGGGCTGAACCTGACTTGGGAAACGCTGGAAGGGCTCGCCAAGCATAATGGCCCCTTGCGCAGGCCTTCGCCCTATATCGCCGCTTATGATGCCCGCCATGCACTGGAATTGACCAGCTATGCCTCGGCCGAGGCGCAAATTGCCGCCATTGCGGATGATATCGCCTATAACAACCACGATCTGGATGATGGGCTGCGCGCTGGCCTGTTCACCCTGGAAGAAGTGGGCGCCTTGCCGGTGATTGGTGAAGCGCTGGCGGCGGCACGGGCGGCAGCGCCCGATGCTCCGGCTGAGCGTCTGGCGCCCGAGATGATCCGGCGCGTAATCAGCCGCATGGTGGGCGATGTAGCCGCCGAGGCAACGCGGCGCCTTTCTGTGCTGAAACCCGCGACGGTTGCCGATATTCGCGCGGCTGACAGGCCCATGGTGGTGTTTTCTGAAGACATGGCGCGCGCCAATCTGGCCATTCGCGACTTCCTGTTCCAGCGCATGTATCGGCATTGGCGCGTCAATCGCACCATGGCTAAATCGAAGCGCGTGGTGCAGGTTTTGTTCAGCCTGCTGCATGGCGGGCCGGCCATGCTGCCGCCGCTTTGGCGCGCCCGCGCCGGCGAAGCCGGTTCCGCCCAGGCCGCGCTGGTAGTTTGCGATTATATCGCGGGCATGACAGACCGCTTCGCGCTGGAAGAACACCGGCGCATGACCGACCCCGATATTTCAGGCTGAGATTTGCATGACCGAAAATGTTTTCACCGCCATGGCGGAACAGGTGCGCGCGGCGCTGGTGGCGCTTTACCCTGAACTGCCCGCTGACATCCTGGCGCGCGTTCAGGTGGAACCGCCGCGCGATGCGGCGCATGGCGATATGGCAACCAATGCTGCCTTGGTGATTGCCAAGCCCGCGCGCCTGCCGCCGGCCAAGATCGCCGCCGCGCTGGTGGAAAAGCTCGGTGCGCTGCCGATGGTTGAGGCGGCCGAAGCGGCGGGGCCGGGATTCGTCAATCTGCGCCTGAAGGAAAGCTATCTGGCGGGGCAGATCGCGCTTTTGCTTGGCGTTGGTGAAGCCTATGGCGATAGCGCGATTGGCGCGGGGCGGCGCGTCAATGTCGAATATGTCTCGGCCAATCCAACGGGGCCCATGCATGTCGGGCATTGCCGTGGCGCGGTTGTCGGCGATGCGCTTGCCAATCTTCTCGGCAAGGCGGGTTTTGCCGTCACCAAGGAATACTACGTCAATGATGCGGGCGCGCAGGTGGCAGCACTCGGCTGGGCCACCTATTGGCGCTATTTGCGCGTGATTGAGTCCAATCTTGAGGAATGGACTGCCGAACAAGTGGAACGCCGCTTCGGTGTGACGCTGCAATATCGCGGCGATTACCTGGTTGCGGTGGGTGAGGCTTTGGCGGAGCATCACGGCGCGTCAATGGCACCACAACGCATTGAAGGCGCGCCAAGTGCCGCACAAGCCGCTGCTGGCGTGGCCAGCGCGCTGGAACTTGGCTGGTTCGTCGATCGCGCCTGGCTGGATACAGCGCGGGAGCGTGCGGTTGCGATGATGATGATCGCGATCCGCGAGGATTTGGCGCTGCTTGGTGTCACTCAGGAGATTTTCTTATCCGAACGCGCGCTGGTGGACGCGAACGCGACCGATGCCGCGATTGCAGCGCTTGAAGGCAAGGGCCTGCTTTATGAAGGCGTGCTGGAACCGCCCAAGGGCAAGACACCGGATGATTGGGAACCGCGCCCGCAATTGCTGTTCCGCTCCACGCAATTTGGCGATGATGTTGATCGGCCGCTCAAGAAATCCGATGGCTCCAACACCTATTTCGCCAATGACATCGCCTGCCATGCGGATAAGCTGAAGCGCGGTTATGATCTGCTGATTGATGTCTGGGGCGCGGATCATGGCGGCTATGTTTCGCGTATGGGTGCCGCGGTGAAGGCGCTATCCGATGGGCGCGTGCCCTTGGAAGTGGTGCTTTGTCAGATTGTGCATGTGATGAAGGCGGGCGAGCCCGTGCGTATGTCCAAGCGCGCTGGGACCTATGTGACACTCCGTGATTTGATCGAGGAAGTGGGCCGTGATGCGGTGCGCTTCACCATGCTGACGCGCAAATCCGACGCGCAGATGGAATTCGACCTGGACAAGGTTGTCGAGCAAACCCGCGAAAACCCCGTTTTCTACGTGCAATACGCCCATGCGCGCTGCCGTTCTGTGCTGCGCCAGGCGGGCGAGCCTGAGGTCGCGAAACTGGCCACGGCACCCCTGGATCATTTGAAGGATAAGGCGGAGCTGGACCTGATACGGCGCCTGATTTCCTGGCCCCGCGTGGTGGAAGCCGCCGCTTTGGCCCGGGAACCGCACCGAATCGCTTTTTTCCTCCATGACTTGGCGGCCGATTTTCATGTATTGTGGAATCGAGGCCGCGAAGACTCGACGCTCCGCTTCATCCGAGAGGATGAGCCGGGCGCCACGGCCGCCCGGCTTGCGCTGGTGGCGGCTACGGCAAGTGTTATTCGTTCCGGCCTTGGCGTCATGGGGGTGACGCCGGTCGAGGAAATGCGCTGACACTATTCCAGCGCCGATCGGGGGATAGGCGTGAGGGAAGTTCCAGTTCCAGCCTATAGGCTGGGTCGCAAGGGGGCTGGGGGGCCTCCTTGGCGGATCATCATCATCGCGGGCTCTGTGCTGGCGGTGGGGGTAGTGATTGCAGCACTTGTTTGGGGGTTTACGCGCGGATCATCGCGCAATGCGCCGCTGATCGAAGCGGATGCGCGCCCCATCAAGGTACGGCCTGATAATCCGGGTGGCTTGCGTGTGCCCAATCAGGATGAGCTGATTTTTGACCGCAATCGCGGCGCGCGGAATGCCGGGCCGGGCGGTCTGGCGCCGGAGGCAGAGAATCCGCGCGTGGATCAGTTGCGCGCACAATTGGCCGAACGCGCCGCGCAGGAAGCGGCACGCAGCGCGCCGCCGCCGGCAGCCCCTGCGCCAGCGCAGCCGGCCGCGCCGCAAGCTGCCCCGCGTAGCGCCCCGCAGGCGGCAGCACCGGCGACACCTGCGCCGCCGGCTACCAGTTCAGCTCTGAATGCGCCAAGCCTGCCCGCACCGGTGCCTGCGAATGCCGAGCGTTTTG
>CAMCEP010000045.1 GCA_945873675.1 Asaia bogorensis | reverse complement strand
GGGCCAATGACCGTGACCCCAATACCATGGGCTGCTTCCGCGGCGCGAAGCGCCTCACCCCAGGCGATCAGCCCGGCCTTGCTGGCTGAATAACCGGGTGAATCCGGCAGGCCGCGAAGCCCGGCAAGGGAGGCCACCAGCACAATCCGCCCCTGTCGCCTTCCGCGCAGGCGCGGCAGTAGGGGCCCGACCAAGGCCATGGCGCCGAGCAGATTGACCTCTATTTGCCTTGTGGCCTTGTCATGGGTTTCTGGCTGCCCCTCCAGGCTGGTACCCGTTGAGGTTCCGGCATTGGCGATGAGCAGATCAATTGGGGCGGCGGCATCGAAGGCTAGCAGCGTGGCGCCAAGGGTTTCGTGGTCCCTGATGTCGCAAACCAGGGTTTGAACCTCGGCCCCCGCTGCGCGGCAGGCATCCGCAATTTTGCTGAGTGCATCGGCGCCACGGGCGGTTAGCAAAAGCTTAATGCCGGGAGCCGCGAATCGTTGCGCTAATTCGGCGCCAAGCCCACGGGAAGCGCCGCTGATGACGATGTGCTGCATTGCCTCACAAACTCCTTTCGCCCAGCCTGTCCAGTCGCAAGTGCTCAATAGGACAATGTCTATCCGTTATGCTTGTGCCTTTGACATTAAGCGTGCGCAAGAAAGATAAGTTGAGACCGAATTTTATGTTTGCGTTAGATCGTTACATGCTATTATTTAGTCGCCAAATGAACTTCGATAGTTTTCGTTCGAATCGCGTAAAGGAGATTTAATGATGGTAGTAGGGCCCTTTTTCGGGCGCCAGTTTAGGGGTTTAGGCATGGCGGGTCTTATCCTTGCCTCCTTCGTCGGGTGTAGTGGTGTGTCTGGTATTGGTGGCCAAGGGGATACTGCCGCGGCTCCGCCAAGCCGTATCCTGGACCCGATTGCTGCCTTTGCGGCTGAGCCCACCGTCAATGGTCAAGCGCAGGTTTTTATGGCCGATCGTAATGAAACCGTCACTTTACGGCTTGTTCGGCAATATGCGGCAGCGAGCGGACGCGAGTGTCGGGAAGTGAGAGTGACGCAGCGGTCGGGCGATAGTCAGCGGCTATATTGCCGCGCCGGGCCAGGCTGGATTGAGGCGAGACCGCTCCTTGCCGAGACGGTTGGTCGCTGATGAGTCTGCGGGGGGAAGTGGCCCTTATTCTGCGCGGGGCGCGAATGCAGCGCCGCGTGATTGGGGCATTGATAATTCGGGAATTGCATACGCGCTTCGGGCGCCATTATCTTGGTTATATTTGGTTGTTTTTTGAACCATTGCTGTTGGGTACATGCATCGGGCTAATTCATCTCTGGCGCGATCATCCTACCGCCTTCGGGCCTTTCGAATTTTACGCCATAGGTTATGTCATTTTCTTCATTTTTCGTGGTGTGATCAACCGCGCTTCTTCAGCCATCCCGTCGAACATGGGCCTGCTTTATCACCGAACAATCATGCTGCCTGACATTTTCTTCGCCCGCCATATCATTGAAACAGTCTCGTGTATGGGCGTTTTGGTGTTAATGCTTTTTGCGCTTTTCGCAATTAATGGGGATTTTCCGGAAAACCCGGTAAAGGTCGCGATGGCAATGATCGGGATGGCATTGCTCAGCCAGGGAATTGCGCTGCTGGCTGCGGCGGCTACGGAAGCCATAGAGGGTATAGAACGCGGCGTTCACGCCATCACCTATCTTGTTCTGCCAGTTTGTGGGATGTTTTTTTTGGTCGAATGGTTGCCGGATTGGGCGCAAAATCTCGTTTTTTATGTTCCGACAGTGCACATTTTTGAATTGCTACGCGATGGTCAATTCGGCTCTCGCTTTCGCGCCCAATACGATCTCACCTATTTACTGGCCTGGATCATGGTGACCCATTTACTTGGCCTTGCCGCATTGCGGATCACGCGCCAGCGCCTTGGCCTGGAATAGGCAGCGCCATGAGCCTTGAATTGATTGATGTGCATAAATCCTACCCGACACGCGGAGGTAGGAAAGTCATTTTGCGTGGGGCTTATGGCCGTATAGCGCGCGGCGAGAAAGTGGGCATATTGGGGCGCAATGGTTCCGGTAAATCCACGCTGGTTCGCATTTTGGGAGGGGTGGAGGCGCCAAGCGGCGGCAGTATCCGATGCTCCATGTCCCTTTCCTGGCCGATAGGCTCCGGGGCAGGATTTCAGTCTCAGCTTTCGGGGGCTGACAACGCGCGCTTCATCGCACGCATCTATGGACGCGATATAAACGCCACTGTCGAATCGGTTGCCGATTTTTCCGAGCTTGGCGAATATCTCCGTATGCCCTTGATGACCTATTCATCTGGGATGCGTTCCCGGCTTGCGCTTGCTGTCTCGCTCGCGGTGGATTTCGATTGCTACATGGTAGATGAAGCGCTAGCGGTGGGTGATACGCGTTTCGGCCGTGCCTATGCCGAAAAGATTGAAAGATCAGGACTAATTCTTGTATCCCATTCGCCGGCCCTGGTGCGCCGGCTTTGTACGCGCGCTGCCGTCCTTGATCAGGGTATATTAACCTTCTATGACGATATCGATGAAGCTCTCGCCACCTATAACGCTCTCTGAAGCGGCGGTAAGCCAAATCAGCTCGCCGCCCGAAACGGCGCCGCGGCCACAATTATGGCTGCGCAGACTTTGGCGGAAACCCTTTTTTCTTCTGGTCATCCTGCCAAGCCTCCTTGCCGCGGTCTATTTCTACGCCATTGCAGCGCCACAATATGTGTCGGAGGCGCGTTTTGTCGTTCATTCCCGTGGGAATGATGGCGGCTTGCACGCGGCCATGCGCGCTGCGGCTGGTGCTTCTCTCGGTGGTCTTGGCGGCGGCATGGCCTCTAGCGAGACAAACAGCATTCGTGATTTTTTGTCCTCGCTAGATGCTGTCAGATACGCCAATGAAAAGCTTGATCTGGTCGCGCTGTGGCGGCGCCCCGAAGCGGATCTTCTGGCGCGGCTTT
This sequence comes from Asaia bogorensis, assembly GCA_945873675.1. Lineage (GTDB taxonomy): Bacteria > Pseudomonadota > Alphaproteobacteria > Acetobacterales > Acetobacteraceae > Neoroseomonas > Neoroseomonas bogorensis_C. The sequence goes on along the minus strand of CAMCEP010000045.1, from coordinate 11,067 downwards.
GGTACACTGAACCCGAATTGCTGACACGTTTCTATAATGGCATGGTGAGTGTTGTCCTTGATCCCAGCACGAACGTGACCACGCTCAAGGTTCGAAGCTTTCGCCCTGATGATTCCAAGGATTTGGCGGAGACCCTTCTTGGGGCAGCCGAAGGGTTGGTTAATCAGCTTTCGGAGCGGGCGCGGAATGATACCTTACGAATGGCGCAGCGGGAGATTGAGATTGCTGAACAACGTATTCAGGAAAGCCGTACGGCACTGATGCGCTTTCGTGAGCAGGAGCGGGAGCTTGATAGCGCCGGCGCTGTGCAGGCTGCAGTTATCCTGCGCGGGCAGCTGGAAGGTGCGCTTGCCCAAGCCCGGGCTGAACTGACCGAAAGACTGCAATTCATGCGACCGGATAATCCGGCGCTTCAGGCAACCCGTAACCGGATTGAAGCGCTGGAACGGCAGATCCTCACGGATAGGTCCCGGCATACAGATACCACATCCAATCCCGGGGGCGCCATTCTGGCGCGGCAATTGGCAGCTTATGAAAGGCTCATGCTGGAACGCGAATTCGCCGATAAGCAATTGGCCTCTGCGACCGCGAGTCTGGAAGTGGCGCGCGTCGAAGCGCAGCGCCAGCAGCTTTACCTGTCGCGCATCGTCCAGCCTAATTTGGCAGTCTATCCGCTCTATCCGCGCCAGTTTACGAATGTCGCCAGTATTTTTCTTGGCCTTTCCATAGCCTATGGAATTTGTTGGCTCCTGATTGTGGGGATGCGTGAACATGCGTCTTAAAGGCATGCGCTATGCGGTTGCCGTGTGGGTTCTTTTCCTTGCGTTTCATATCGCTGGTCCCGTTTCATCGGCCTATGCGCAAAATCAGGCCCAGTCGGCAAACCCTGGTATCATCCCAGGTATGCCATCCTTTCCACGGCAGGTGATCCCGACCCTTCCTGGTCTTCCACCAGGTGGCGATCAGATGCAGCCACCGCCGGTATTCGATCAGCGCAGCCTTGCGGATCTGCCAGGTCAATCCCGAGGCACGGAACGTGCGGGCAGCCCCACCCAGGCGGAGGGTGGGCCAACGCTTGTCACCCCGCTTGGGGATTTGCAACGTGTCGCTGGGCCTTCCACGGCGGTTTTCGGGGCCTCGCTCTTTACCGGGCAGGCGCAATCCTCTTCCGATGCACCCAATCCGAATTATGTGCTTGCCCCTGGTGATCGGATCAGCGTCCGGGCCTGGGGGGCGGTAGATGCCGAACAGGTCTCCCAGATTGATCCGGCGGGCAATCTGTTTCTGCCCAATATCGGGCCCATTCGGGTAGCTGGGACGCGTGTTGGCGATTTGCAGCGCGTGGTGGAAGGCGAAATCCGCCGTGTCTATACGCAGCAGGTTCAGGTCTATGCCACGGTGCTGTCTACCCAGCGCATCGGTGTTTTCGTGGCGGGTTTTGTCAAATCTCCTGGCCGCTACGCTGGCGTTGCTTCGGACAGCATTCTGGATTTCCTGCTGCGCGCTGGGGGCGTTGATCCCGCGCGCGGTTCCTTCCGCGAAATTAGCGTACAGCGCGGTGGCGGCACTGTAACTAGCCTCGATCTCTATCGCTTTCTGATGGATGGGCAGATCCCGCAAGTACGCTTGCAGGAAGGTGATACCATCCTGGTTGGTCGGCAGCGCCCGCTGGTGGGCGCCGATGGCGCGGTGCGCAACAATTATTTGTTTGAAAGTGCGCAACGCGGCCCCATGCGTGGCCAGGACCTTATCAATTACGCCCGGCCTTTACCTGCGGCGACCAACGCCGTGGTGCGCGGTGTGCGTAATGCCCAGCCATTTTCGCGCTACGTTACCATGACGGAACTTGCTCGTCAGACATTGCAGGACCAGGATACAGTGACCTTCGTCGCCGATGTCGCGCTGCGCTCCGTGCGGGTGACCATTGAAGGCAGCCGGCTTTATCCTTCCGTGCTTGTCGCGGAACGAGATTTCTCACTGTGCCAAATTCTGGATCACGTGGCGGTAGACCCGATGCTGGCCAATACCTCGGCCGTATTCCTTTTGCGTCCCAGGCTTGCCATGCAGCAGAAGCGCGCCATTGATGATTCACTTGATCGGCTTGAAAGACAATTATTCCTCTCCCCGTCCATGACCCCAGGGGTGGCTGCGGCGCGCACGGCTGAGGCCAATCTCATCCTGTCCTATATTAGCCGCGCACGCCGGAGCCTGCCGGAAGGCCGGCTTGTCGTGGTGAATGAGGATGGCACCTGCGCCCCGGTGCGTCTTGAAGATGGCGATGTTATCGTCATTCCGGAAAGATCACAAACTGTCATGGTGCAGGGTGAAGTCAGGATGCCCCGCGCCGTCCTTTGGCGGGACGGCATGAGCATTGATCAGTACTTGGAGCAAGCAGGTGGGCTTACGGCGCGTGGGGCGCGATCCACGCTCATGCTGCGCCGGCCGAGTGGGCAGGTCATTCTTGAGCCGCGCCAATCGCCGCAGGCAGGCGATGAATTGATTGCGCTGCCCTATCTTGATCCGAAACTTTTCGTCATGGGGCAGGAATTCATCACGGCAATTTTCCAAGTGGCGCTGGCGGCGCGGGTCTTCCAGAACAACTGACCCTGCCTCTAAGCTTGTTTTATGCGGCGTGGGGGATTGATCCCTGCCGCGGTACGGGTTCCTCTGCTGCCATGGATGATTCTCCTGCCCCGTCGCCTACCCGCGCCGATCTGTTCCTAACCTATGGCAAGATCGGGCTGATCGGCTTTGGCGGCATCAATGCCTGGGCGCGGCGCGTGCTGGTCGAAGAAAAGCGCTGGCTGACGGAACAGGAATATGCCGAAACGCTTGGCCTCGGGCAGGTGCTCCCGGGGCCCAATGCGCTCAACGCCGCGATCATGGTGGGGGATCGCTTCCATGGCGCGATGGGGTCGTTGCTTGCTTCCTGTTCCATGTTTGGCGGGCCGCTGATTATCCTGATGGGGCTTGCGGTGCTCTATGATTCCTATGGTGAGGTGCCCTTGGTAAAGGCCGTCTTGGCGGGAGTTGCGGCGGCAGCGGCGGGGATGGTGCTTGGGACTGCGGTGAAGATGGCGCAGAAGCTGAAGCCGACCTTGGCACTTTTGGCAGTTGGGCTTTGTGCGCTGGCGGCAGCGGGTTTCTTCAGGGTGCCGCTGCCCATGGTGGTGCTGGGCCTCGCACCCTTTGGCATACTGGCATCCTGGTATGGGGCGCGCGGCAAATGACCGCGACCATCTTTTGGCAATTGCTGCTCGGTTTTGGGGCCATTTCCCTGGTCTCGGTTGGCGGCGGTATTGCTGTGCTGCCCGAGATGCACCGCCTGGTCGTCGATGTGCATGGCTGGATGAGTGATGCGGATTTCGCACGCCGCTTTGCGCTCGCCCAGGCCGCACCTGGACCCAATGTGCTGGTGGTTGGGTTGTTTGGCTGGCATGTCGGGGGCATTCTTGGAATGCTGACTGCCTCGGCTGCCATGACCGTGCCGACCAGCCTGATCGCCTTCGGTTTTTCCCGCCTACGCGCGCGGTTGCTGGGCCGGCCTTGGCTCCGCATCATCGAACGCGGCCTGGTGCCGATTGCGGTTGGGCTGATTGCCTCATCAGGCATGATCCTGGCGCAGGGTTCCGCTGAAAGCTGGATCACTGTGGTGCTCACCATCTGTTCGGCAATTTTCGTCTGGCGAACTGATTTCAGCCCGCTTTGGGTGTTGGGCGCTGGCGCCATCATTGGGGCCTTGGCGCTGTGACGGGGCAGGGCATCGCCGCACCTGCCTTCCGCGAAGCCGCGCCGCGCGGGCTATGCACGGATTGCGGCGTATCCCGCATGCAGGACCCCAAGGCTTGCGGTGCGGCATGCCAATTCATCAAGCCGGATTATCCGCGCCTGGAAGCTGCCGTGCATGGCCGCGCGCGGGACCCGGCACGCCCGGATGAGCTCCATTTCGGCCCGTTCCGGCAAATGCTGCGCGCATCGCTGAAGCCGCCTCAACCCGGCGCGCAATGGACCGGCATCACCACGCGCTTGGCCGAAAAACTGCTGGAAGCCGGCGCGGTGACAGCGGTGCTTACCATGGCGCCCGACCCTGAGGATAAATGGAAACCCGTGCCGGTGCTGGTGACGAAGCCCGAAGGCATGGCCGCCTGCCGTGGCATGCGCATGGGCTATGCGCCGCTGCTCGCCCTTTTGGAACCCGCTGCTGCGGCCGGGCATAAGCGCATCGCGGTGATTGGCATTCCCTGCCAGGTCTATGCGCTGCGTGCCTTGGAAGCGCGGCTTGGGCTTGAGGCGCTTTACGTCATCGGCACGCCGTGTTCGGACAATACCACCACGGAAAAATTCCATCATTTCCTGACACTTTTATCGGATGCGCCAGAGACGATCACCTATCTGGAATTTCGCGCCGATTACCATGTTGAGCTGCGCTTTGCCGATGGTCGCACCCGCGAAATTCCCTTTCTGCAATTGCCGATCAGCCAATTGCCTTCGGATTTCTTCCCACTCACCTGCCGAAGCTGCGTGGATTACACCAATGTGCTGGCCGATATCACGGTTGGTTATATGGGCGGGCAGGGGGAGCAATGGCTTTTGGTGCGCAATGCGCGCGGCGAGGAATTGCTGAGGATGCTCGGCGATGAAATCTCTACCAGCGCGCCGGGCAGTGCCGGCAAGCGCGCTGGCGCGGTGAAGGGTTTTCTGGAAAACACGCGCCGCGCCGCGGGTGGTTTGCCCTTGCGCCGCATGCCCGATTGGCTGCGGCCGATCATCGGCTGGCTGATGCCGCGCATTGGTCCGCGCGGCTTGGAATTCGCCCGCGCGCGGGTTGAAATGAAGGCCGTGGAAAGCGTGCTGCATCTTGAACGCGCCGAACCCGCCAAGATGCGGAACATGATCCCCGATCATGTTTGGGCGCTGGTGGCGCCCTATGGGCTCGGAGCATGTTCAAGCCAAGTGGAATCACTTGGCGGCTCGGAAAATGCGACCAAAAAAATAAGGGATTAGCCTTCCGCGCGGTAATTCGGCGCTTCGCGCGTGACCGCCACATCATGCACATGGCTTTCGCGCAAACCCGCACCGGTGATGCGCCGGAAGCGCGCCTTGGTCTGCAATTCAGCAATCGTGGCACAGCCCGTATAGCCCATGGCAGCGCGCAGCCCGCCGACCATTTGATGGATCACGGCGCCAACCGGGCCTTTGTAGCCCACGCGGCCTTCCACGCCTTCCGGCACCAGCTTCAACGAATCCTGAACTTCGGCCTGGAAATACCGATCCGCCGAACCACGCGCCATGGCGCCAAGCGATCCCATGCCACGATAGGATTTGTAGGACCGGCCCTGATAGAGAAACACCTCCCCAGGCGCTTCATCCGTGCCGGCGAAGATGCTGCCCATCATGGCGCAATCGGCGCCGGCCGCCAGCGCCTTGGCGAGATCACCGGAAGACCGAATGCCGCCATCGGCAATCACCGGCACGCCTTTTTCGCGCGCCGCCGCGGCACTTTCCAGAATGGCAGTGAGCTGCGGCACGCCGACACCCGCCACAATGCGCGTGGTGCAGATGGAACCCGGGCCAATGCCGATCTTCACCGCATCCGCGCCTGCTTCAATCAGCGCCAGCGCGCCTTCGGGGGTTGCGACATTGCCGGCAATCACCTGCACGGAATTGGAAAGCCGTTTGATGCGTTCCACCGCCTGCAGCACGCCGCCGGAATGGCCATGCGCGGTATCCACGACAACAACATCCACGCCCGCCGCCACCAGCAATTCCGCGCGGTGCAAGCCGTCATCACCAACGCCCGTCGCCGCCGCCGCACGCAGCCTTCCCATGCCATCTTTCGATGCATTGGGATTGGCCTGCGCCTTGTCCATATCCTTCACTGTCACCAGGCCCACACAGCGCTGCGCCTCATCCACCACTAGCAGCTTTTCGATGCGATGCTTGTGGAGCAGCGTGCGCGCCTCATCCGGCGTGACATCGGGCGATGCGGTGACAAGGCCCTCACGCGTCATCAACTCATAAACCCGCAGATTGGGATCGGTCGCGAAGCGCACATCACGATTGGTGATGATGCCTACAAGCCGCCCCGAACCACGTTCCACCACCGGAATGCCGCTGATGCGATGCCGGTCCTGCAGCGCGCGCACTTCGGCGAGCGTCTGGTCTGGATGCACCGTCAGCGGGTTCACCACCATGCCGGATTCGAATTTCTTCACTTGCCGTACCTGTGCGGCCTGATCTTCCGGCGAGAAATTCTTGTGGATCACGCCAATGCCGCCAGCTTGCGCCATGGCAATCGCCATTGGGGCTTCTGTCACCGTATCCATCGCCGCCGAAATCAGCGGAATATTCAGCCGGATTTCCTTGGTCAGCCGTGTATGCGCCAGGGTCTCCGCCGGCAGCACGGTGGAATAGGCGGGCACCAGCAGCACATCGTCAAAGGCATAAGCCTCAGCGATAGGCATAATGCCACCAAAAGAGCCAGCGGAAGGGGGAGGGGATTCTAGTGCCATGGAGGGGCTTTCGCGTTGCGCTACCTTGGCGACCCTCCATAGTCCTTGATGCCGATGGGCGCAATCACCGAGGATACAATTCACCCGCGAAAGCCGCTCGCCACCACATATAATTCAGCCGATTCCTTCCGGCTTGCGGGCGGCTTCACATGCCGCACGCTGGTAAAATGACGTTTTAATGTCACCAGCATGTCTTTCTCAGACCCGCCCTGAAACACCTTTGCAACAAATCCGCCACCGGGCGCCAGCACCTTCAGCGCAAAATCCAGCGCCAATTCGGCGAGCGCCATGATGCGCAAATGATCCGTCGCGCCATGGCCCGTGGTATTGGGCGCCATGTCGGACAACACCAGATCCGCCTTGCCGCCAAGGGCTGCGATGATGCGTGCCTCGGCCTCCTGCTCCTGGAAATCACCCTGCAGCACGGTCGCGCCTGGCACCGGGTCCATGGGCAGGATGTCCAGCGCCACCACCTGCCCGCGGGCGCCCACTTCCTGCACCGCCACCTGAGTCCAGCCGCCAGGCGCCGCGCCCAAATCCACCACCCGCGCGCCGGGGCGAAGCAGTTTTACCTTTTCATTCATCTCAAGCAGCTTGAAGGCAGCACGAGAACGCAGGCCGCGTTCCTTTGCGGCGCGCACATAAGGATCATTCAATTGCCGATTGAGCCATTTCTGGCTGGCTGTGCTGCGGCCTTCGGCGCTGCGCAGGCGCTGGGTCAGGCCCCGGCTGCTGCCGGGCGGGCTTGGTTTGGCCATGGTTGCGCTTACCGGTGCCGTGGTGGGCTGCGGCGCGCCGCTTCGCGGTCCGCGCGCATCATCCGCAGCAACATGCCCTCACGCAGGCCGCGATCCGCGACGCGAAGGCTCCGCGTTGGCCAGATGCGGCGAATGGCGGCGTAAATCGCGCAGCCTGGCAGCACGTAATCCACGCGTTCCGGCCCAACGCAGGGGTGCGCGGCCAATTCCGCGCGGCCCATCGCGAAAAGATCACCCAAAGCGGCATCGGCGGCCTCACAATCAAGGGTCGAGCCATCCACCAGCGGGCGGCGATAGCGCGGCAGCGCCATGACCACGCCGGCCAGCGTGGTGACGGTGCCGGAAGTGCCCATCAGCCGCACGCCGCCGGCGTGGATTTCCTGGCCAATACAATGCAGGCGATCAAAGCCTTCCAATTGGGCTGCAACCTCATCCACTACGGCGAAGAAGCCCGCTTCAGTGAAACAGGCGGCGCCGCAGCGCTCAGCCAGTGTCACCACGCCCACTGGAAGGGAGATATAGCCAATCAGCTCCGGCACATCGCCAAGTCTGGCGGCTGCGCGGATCCAGGCGATTTCGGTGCTGCCGCCGCCGATATCAAATAATAGCGCGCGCCGATCGGCTGGCTCCAGAAGGGCGGCGCAGGATTCCATGGCGAGTTCCGCTTCCTCCCGCCCTGTGATGATGCGGAGCCTGATGCCGGTTTCTGCCTCCACCCGCGCGATAAAGGCCGCGCCATTGCTAGCCTGGCGGCAGGCTTCGGTCGCCACAGCCTCAAAACCGCGCAAGGGGCGGCGGCCAAGCTTATCGGCGCAGGCGCCAAGGGCGGCCAAGGCGCGGTCCATGGAAGCCGTGGAAAGCTGCCCGCTACTGCCCAAGCCTTCGCCCAGGCGCACCACGCGGCTGAAGGAATCCAGCACACGAAAGCCGGTTGCGTTGGGGGAGGCGATCAACAGGCGGCAATTATTGGTGCCGAGATCAAGCGCCGCATAGGCCACGCCAGAGGCTTCCGCGCGCCCATTGGGCGGTGCGGCTTCAGCGTCGCGGGCAAGATACGGGGCGGTTTCGGTCATGCTTCCTTCAGCTTGGGCAGATATAAGCCACTACTATGATCCGGTTATCTGGCCCCTGGGGCAAGCGCTTTTGAGGGGGCGAGTTGAAGCCTGGCGATGCTGATGCTAAAGCCGCGCACCCTTGGGGGATAGTTTAGCGGTAGAACTCCCGGCTCTGACCCGGGCAGCCTTGGTTCGAATCCAGGTCCCCCAGCCAATTTGTTACCCGTGAAGAACATCGCCTGATGGTTTGCAGATGGGCACGGCGTTGGGGCTGTGCCTTTTGGACGCTACGCAGCCCTTCAATGAGCCTTAGCACGTCAGTTTTCCTGGCGCGGCACGGTGGCTCAAATATCGGCGTTGATCACCGGGGGCGAGTGCGGTTTTTCGCTTGCTGTAGGCCAGGCTCGCAGAAAAGGCAGCCTTATTTCTACGATCGAAGACCTACCATGTGCCGAAAGGCGTTCCTTTTGAAGGCACCGCACAGCGATTCCTTCAAAAGGACGGATGTTTCAAAGATCGTCGATCCTTACCTTCAAGCCTTGGCGACCATCTGGCAAGGAAGTCGGCTCTACCCGGTCAGCATGGTGCCGCATCATGACCATGGCCAACCCTGAGATGAAGCTTGAATCTTCAACATCGGAATCTAGATCGACGGCGGCGCTCGCAGCCATCGCGTCGCCGCGCCACGAGAGTTGGATGTCCAAGTAAAGTTCGTCGAAGCTTGCTCGCACCTGAACACTATGGCCGGCTTCGACCACATGCGGTGCTGCCTCGGCAAATTCCTCCAACAAAAGCGCCGCCTTGCCCACCAACTCGGCCCTTGCACCGGCAATTCTCCCCGCCTCGGTGACGAAATCGATCAAGGGCTTGCCGCCTTCTGCCGGGGGCCAATCATAGGTGGCATTATGCTTGGCGCCGATGCGGAAGATCGCATTCAAGCTCAGCGCCGCCACCATGCCGATCACCAAACCCGAACCGATGGTCATGAGCATGTAGTCTGGCAGCGAGGCATACATGCCGGGGATCTCGCTGTACGAAAGCGCGATCAATAGGGCGACACCGATGGTCAGGGTGCGCTTGGCGTCGAGCAGTCGTTGCGTGATGATGGTCATGCCCGACATCAAGATATAAGAAGCGGCATAGAGCAGGACCGCCCCAAGCACGCTGCGCGGCACAGCCATCACCACCGAGGCCGCACCGGGCATCAAGCCAAACAGGATCCAGCCGATACCCGTTGCCGCGGCAACACGCCGGGCCGTGATGCCGGTGGCGGCCGCGACCCCGACGCTGGCGGAATGACTATTGACGGCGATAACGCCTATGGCCCCAGCAATGACATTGCCAATCCCATCGGCCATCATGCCGGCCTGTACGGTCCCGAAATCAGTGCGTTTCCAGGCAGGGTTATTGGTGCGTTGGCTTGTGACCACATCGCCCATGACACGCACTGCAGCGGCAATGGCGCCGACAATAAAGCCCGGCAGATAAACCAGCGATAGGCTCGGCATCGCAAGCGGCCAGGATATCAGTTCCACATGCATCTCGGGCGCGGCGCTATCGGGTAGCAGGCCGCCGACGAGAAGGAGCAGATGGACGAGGCAGCCGACGCCCAAACCAAACAAGACCGCGACAGTGCGGAGCTTTGCCCCCCCCCAAACCGCGACGCTGAAAGTGACCACCAAGGCAATAAGCCCTGCCGGCACATCGCGGATACCACCATTGCCGATATCGTCGACGCCGAGCACCAATCGCAACGCCAATAGACCGAGGATGATCCCAAGTACGGTGACCACGAGCCCAACAACCTCGGCTGGTAGGTAACCGCGGATGCGTTGGATGACGCGCGACAGCACGATGGAAGTGATACCGGCGACGATAGTCAGCCCCGCTACAGCGCCCAAGCCGTCAGCGCGGGCCGCCGCGATTGCCGGGGGTAGGTAGATTGCTGTGCAGGCCGCAGGCAGAAGAAAGCCGGAGCCAATGCCCGACCGCCCCCAGCATTGCAGCAGTGCGGCGATCCCCATCGCGATCATCGCCAGGCTGAGATAACTCGCCGTCGTACGCTCATCAGCACCGGCGGCTTCGGCGACCAGCAGCGGGAAGACCAACGTCACCGAACTCAGGCCGATATGCTGTAGGGCTGCGGGAAGTAGCACGCGCAGCGGCGGGCGAGACTCCAGATCGTATTTTATCGCCATGGCGACTTTCATTCTCCTTGGAACGGATTGGACTTGTCGCGTACTTATGCCGCGCTAATTGTTCATTTAGGCTGCTTGGCGTTCGTAGGCCAGGGGGCTTTTGCCTCCCAACGCTGAATGCCTGCGGCGTGGGTAATAGAAGCCGCTGATGTATTGAAAGATGCTGGTTTCGGCTTGGCGACGTGTTTCCCAATTCCTGCGCCAGACCAACTCGGCCTTGATGGTCTTGAAGAACGTCTCGATAATGGCCTTGATGCTCCTATGTTCGTCAAGTAGGAAATTGAGTTGATTTTGTTGTGCAGAGTGCGGTGTAGACTTCGCGCACGATGTATCTTTTGATGCAGCGGATGATCTCGCGCCTGGTTTTGCCTTCTGCTGTTCGCCGGGCGGCGTAGGCTTTCGTTCTATCGTCGTCGCGCATCCGAACAATAGCGACACGATAGATGGCAGCATTGGCCTGTCTGTTGCCGCCACGGTTCAATCGCATTCGGGTTGTCTTTCCACTCGAAGCCGGGATCGGGCAGATGCCGCAGAGCTTTGCAAG